>CALBJF010000001.1 GCA_937892665.1 uncultured euryarchaeote
ACACGGGCAGGTGGCGTCTGGGCTGCTTCTGTCCATACATTCGTTGTCGCAGATGATGGGACGCCTCCAACTGATGTGTTTAGTCGAATGTTGCTTCTGAAGGATAAAGCAGAAGGTGTTGAAATCGTATCCTATGTCCTTGTTATTCTTCTCCTGTGTGGCGTATTTATTCGAGCAACACAAGGGCAAACAAAGCGACCTATTTCCTATCTATTTTTCATACCAATCGCTGGAGCAGCGATTGCTGTTCTGTTCGATTACCATACCTACACATATGTTCCAGCGTTGTTCTTTGTCGGTGTCGTGTTCGGCCCAACACTGGTTGAATGGCCAAAGAAAAACCTCGTTCCAGAAGAAGACTTCTGGTCTTATCGAGGTTATCTTTCGCTACCTTGGCTCATCATTGTCCCTCTCACCGCCTATGCGTTAACGCAAGATCTTCTTTTTACGCTTCTTAATGCTTTGATTTTTGCACCATTGTATACATCAGATGATGCTCGAAAAGCATGGGGTTGGGGTGCGGCTGGAACAATGATGTGCCTCGCAGCAGCATGGTCTGGATTAGTTGATCTCTACATTGCAGCCATCTTACTTGGCTTCTACATCTTGCCTTGGCTCGTTATGGGGGAAGAAGAGACGGAATCTGTCGACTGGCTTTCACGCCGTTTCATCCTTCGCTGTGCATTATGGGCTCCTGTTGTGTTAACAAGTTTGTATCTGATTCTCACCCTCGTCATCTTGATTTCAAGTATTGACGCAATTCAATTCGAAGCTCACGAGTTGTATGGTGCACCGTTCATCATGGCAGTAGCGCTTGCGATGTTCGCATACACTTCTAGGCGTCAATCGCCTCGACGCATTGCATCGATTGTAGCAGGTGTTGCTCTGGTATCCATTCTGTTGGCAACCTTCCTTCCTTCCGCATTAGGTGGCGATGCGAGTGAACCGATATCGGAATACCTTTCACGTGGAACAATCGCATGGTTGGTCCTTCCTTCCGTTTTGGTTGCAATCGTTCCAATGGGGGCGGAAGTCGTACGAAGAGTCCAAACATCCGGAGTTAAGAAAATAGCACCTGCAGCTCATTTGGTTCATTTTGGTCTCTTACTTCTCTTGATTGGCCATGTCTTCACAACGGTGCTAGTAGATCGTGGTGATGCATCACATCGGATAACATTAGTACGCGGAGAATTGATTGAAGTAGGGGACTATGAATACATGTTCGAGCATATCGTTCTCGAAGATGAAGATCTCGAAGTGGGTGATCGATATGTTGGTGCAGTCATTAGCGTCTATCAAGACGGTGAGAAGATCGGAACAGTCCAACCGGGATTGATCGGATTCGACAGTTCCCCCAATCCCCCGCGTAGTGAAGTGGATACGCTGGTTCGCTCTCACGGAGACATCGTGTTTATTTTCGATGGGTCCCAATCTTCGAGCATGATGCAGCAAGTTCAATCGGACGGTGAAGAATCAGTCCAACGGATGCGAGTCATCATCTATGACCTTCCAGCATCCCATTTAGTCTGGGCTGGATGGTCTATTATGATGCTTGGAATGGCATGGTTAACGGTGCTTGACGCACGCCAAACCCCTCATATTAAGGCAGAAGAAGAGTAGTGTCTTGAGCCAATTGACTTATCAACGCCATCAGAGTCGGCGGAGCATTCAGGTGATGAAAACATGGAAGAAGGCGACATTATTCACGTTGATTACGATCTCTACAATAGCGAAACTGGCGATTTAATCGAGACAACAAAAGAGGCAACTGCAAAGGAACATGAAGTTCATGAAGAAAACCGCACATACCAACCAATGGTCTGTGTTGTTGGCTCCGGCTCCCTTATTCCAGGATTTGAAGAAGCCCTCCTCGGTGCTAAGGCAAACAAGGATGTTGAACTCGAACTTGCACCTGCAGATGCTTACGGAGAGAAAGACTCTGAACAAATCGAAACAATCAGTATCGACAAACTACGACGTGCAGTCAGAGACCCGAACCAACTTTACCTTGGCGCTCCAGTTACCATCGGTGGACGACAAGGATACTTGTCTTTCCTCGCAGCTGGCCGTGCTCGTATCGATTACAACCATCCAATGGCTGGAAAGGCACTCAAGTACAACTTCAAGATCGTTAAGGTCGTTGAAGGTAAGGAAGAAAAAGTTGCAGCATTGCTCGAATCAAACACAGGCCACTCCGACTTCGGTGTTACCTTTGATGGAGACGCCCTCAACATCGTTATCCCACAAACAATGCTCTTCGATACCAATGCGGCAATGATGAAGTTCCGTTTGGTTACCGTTCTAAGAGATGCTGTAGAATGTGGCAAGGTGTCCTTCATTGAAGAACACGAGCCACGAGTTGCAGCAACTGAAGAAGAGTGAATCTTCCATAGGGAAGAAATATTGCCCACCTCCCAATCGTAAGCACGAGGACAGTTCATGAGTTCTATTGAATCCATTGATGAAATTCTTCTAAACCATCAACCCGCGTTGCCTTCAAGCCGCCTTTCGCTGCTAGAACAGATAATGACAAAAATTGTCCTTGGATTAGGAATCCTCCTCCTTCTTGGATTGGTTTTCCAGAATGAAATGGTATGGGATGATGGTCTACGCCCAATTATTTGGGAACCGGTCGAAGCAGATGCTGGCGCCCAAGGTGATGCTGGATATACACCTCAAAATACAGCGATTTACACATTCGGACTTCTTGCCTCAGTCGTTGTTTTTCAGGCTCTTTTCAGAACACTCAATCTTCCTGCTAATAACAAGATGATGTATGCTTTAATCGCCTGGGTTTGTCTTGCTCCGATCTTTAGGGTACTCGAAGATGCAGATTTCTTTCCCTCTTCTATCGATTGGCTTCTCATCTCACCAATCATTCATCTCCACCTTGCATCTTGGCTCATCGGCATAGGGGTCATTTCCTATCTCGTTGGAAAGCGATGGGATGATGTTGAAGGCGATTTCGGGGAATTGAATCTCCGGATTCGACTGGTTCCTCTGCTCTGTTTTGCTCTCTTAGCGATGTGGAGTTTACTGTTCAGACCCGGCTATCTCGCACAAGAGACAGGTGCGTTCTGGATTGTTGTGGGTCTTGTTCTTGGCTTTGCTTCACTCATCTTTACAATGCACAACACTCGTGGATGGGATTCAGTTTCACGAGGATTGTTTTCTTTCGCAGTTGGCGCTTGTTTTGTCGGTCTTGGCCACTGGGCTCAGTTGGCATCTACGCCATGGTTACAAGAATCTGGACGGATGCCGAATGAAATTGTTTTGTGGCCTGCTCTAGTCGTTCTAGGAATTCCTGCGCTGGTTTGCTATGCCTTGTACCGAATCGGAAAGGATGATGCATACCAACTCAAACTCAGTGGATTTGAAGCAGGTGTTCTCCCAGAAGGCGTCTCTCTCAAAGCCTGGGAAGCAGAAGAGAAAATGGTTTCAAAGCATCCTATTGAACTCCTTTCAAACAAAGCCCTTCTTGCCAGTCCACTTGTTCTTGCTATGGTTTTTGGCCAACTGTGTGATGGATTTGCTACAATGGTTGGAATCGATTATTTCGATTATTCAGAAAAGCACCCGCTTAGCGATACAGTCATTCAGTATGGCGGAGCTATCAGTGATTCCATTGGCTGGGATGTTGAAGGCGCTTGGCTCTTTGCTATTGTGAAGGCAGCACTTGTCACTATTATTACGTATATTTTCATCGAAATGCGTGTCGAAAAGAGGCAATCACATCTCCGCATGCTCATTGTATTAGCCGTTTTGATTGTCGGTCTTGCACCTGGATTGCGAGATATTGGGCGATTAATGCTCGGTGTTTGATACGACGGTGATTTGAAGTTCCTAAGCCGATTGGTCTGCAATAGGTGGCAGGGATGGATCGACTTCCGACACGAGTAAACAGAGCTGATCCGGATTTCTCTGCACGTCGTGAACACAATCTTGCCTTGATCGAAACACTTCGAGAACGGCTTGATCTTGTTAGCAATGGTGGCGGCGAAAAATACGTTGCTCGTCACCGAAGTCGAAACAAGATGCTCGCACGTGAACGTATTGAGCGCATCATCGACCCAGGGACGGCTTTCCTTGAACTCTCTCCATTAGCAGCATATGAATTGTATGACGGTCGTGCTCACTCGGCAGGCCTTGTAACTGGAATAGGTAGTGTTCATGGGCGTGAAGTCCTGTTTGTAGCAAATGATGCGACCGTCAAAGGTGGTTCATATTATCCAATGACTGTCAAGAAACACATTCGTGCTCAAACAGTTGCTCACGAAAATCATCTTCCCTGCATCTATCTTGTTGATTCAGGCGGAGCATTCCTTCCTATGCAAGATGAAGTCTTTCCAGATATTGGTCACTTCGGGCGTATCTTTCGTAACCAGGCGAAGATGTCTGGGGATGGAATTCCTCAGGTTGCCGCAGTCCTCGGCTCATGTACGGCCGGTGGGGCATATGTTCCAGCAATGAGTGATGAATCTATTATTGTCAAAGGAAATGGAACCATCTTCCTAGCAGGGCCTCCGCTGGTTAAGGCTGCTACAGGGGAAGTGGTAACTGCTGAAGAATTAGGTGGGGCAGAAGTCCATACGGTACAATCAGGCGTTGCAGATCATTTTGCAGAGGATGAATCTGAAGCATTGCGAATGGTTCGAAACGTTGTTGAAAACTTGGGGCCACGTACACTTGCTCCTGCAACAACTCAGGAGCCAGAACCTCCTGCTCACGATGTTGAAGATTTACTTGGACTGATTCCAAGTGATAACCGTACTCCAATCGATGTACGTGAAATTATCTCGCGCATTGTTGATGGTTCAAGATTCCATGAATTCAAATCTCGTTATGGAACGACATTGATCTGTGGTTTTGCTCATATTCATGGGCACAAAGTTGGCATTGTAGCCAACAACGGAATTCTCTTCTCTGAATCATCTGTCAAAGGAGCTCACTTTGTTGAGTTGTGTGGCCAGCGGGGCATTCCGCTCGTCTTCCTTCAGAACATTACTGGCTTCATGGTTGGAAAAGCCTACGAAGCAGGTGGTATCGCAAAGGATGGTGCAAAACTTGTCACTGCGGTTTCGTGTGTTAATGTACCAAAGTTCACCATCATCGTTGGAGGTTCTCATGGAGCTGGAAACTACGGCATGTGTGGTCGTGCATACGATCCACGCTTCCTTTTCATGTGGCCAAATAGCAGAATCTCAGTTATGGGCGGTCCTCAGGCAGCAGATGTTCTAACAACCGTCAAACAAGATCAACGAGCCAGGGAAGGTCTCCCTCCTATGGAAGGCGATGAACTCGAAGAGTTCCGTTCTCCAATCCTTGAAAAGTACGAGCGTGAGGGTTCACCTTACTATTCGACTGCACGTTTATGGGATGATGGAATCATTGATCCTCGAGATACAAGAGATGTCCTCGGACTGTGTCTTGCTTCTGCTCGAAATGCTCCTCTACCAGAGGGGAAATACGGAATTTTTAGGATGTAAATTCCAATTGGAAATTTAAAATAACAATTGAGGTTTTAAGAATGATTAAAATGGATAATCCCCCTGAAACAACACTCATCTCTTTGACAGTCGAAGGTAGTTCAGCACGCGTTGAATTAACCCGTGAGGACAAGTACAATGCTATGAATGCAACAATGATTACTGAACTCATAGAAGTCTTCGAGTGGACTTCTGAACGTAGTGCTGGGCGCCAAGATTCATTGCTTGATTCAAATGGAAATCAATACCTGCGAACACTTGTTCTCTCAGGAAAAGGCCGCCATTTCTGTGCGGGTGCTGACATCAACATGATGCGAGATGCAGGAGCAAACACCCCTGAAGAAAACAGAAAAGACAGTGAGCGCCTCGATCGCCTCTTCAACGGTCTGTGGTCACACCCATGTTTCACAATAGGAGCCATTCAAGGCGTTGCCTTGGGTGGTGGAGCTGGATTAATCGCTTGTCTCGATTATGTCGTTGCTACAGAGGATGTTAAAATTGCACTTTCGGAAGCAAAGTTGGGAATTCTCCCCGCTGTTATCGGTCCTTATGTCTACAGAAGAGTAGGTTCAGCCAACTTCCGCCGTCTTGCTATGCAAGCAAGTCGAATCAAAGCAGAAGAAGCTCTTCGCATTGGATTCATTGAATGTGTTGTAAGCGATCAGGAATCCTTTAGAGAAGTAATTGACTCAATAATCATAGAAGTTCTCACCACTGGACCAAGCGCAGCAACGCTTGCTAAGGAACTCAGTGTAGGATTCGACCGATGGACAGGTGATGATGAATCTCTTCGCAACTGGACGCTTGATTTCACAAGTAGAATGCGTGGTTCCAGAGAAGGCCAAGAAGGGCTCACATCGTTTTTAGAAAAGCGTCCTGCAGATTGGAAACCAGAATGAGGTGAGACGATGATTCGACGTGTCTTGGTTGCGAACCGTGGCGAAATCGCCTGTCGTATCCTTCGTGCATGTCGAGAAGCCGGTCTTTCATCAGTTGCTATTTATGCTGAAAACGATCGAACTGGAATGTTTCGTGAACTTGCAGACCAATCAGTTCTTCTCGAAGGAGATTCGATTACAGAAACTTATCTCAATGGTGCAGCAATCATTCAAGTCGCAAAGGATACAGGTGCAGATGCAATACATCCAGGTTTTGGCTTCCTTTCAGAACGAGCAGGATTTGCACAGGCTGTAATGGATGCTGGATTGATTTGGATTGGCCCATCACCTCAAGCCATCGAACAAATGGGCGATAAGATGTCTGCCCGTCAAATCATGAAACAAGCAGGTGTTCCTGTTATCCCTGGCGTCGAAATTGAAGAAGAGGATGAAGAGCGAGCTCTTGCAGATATCCGTCAAGCAGCTATTGAAACAGGCTATCCATTATTGCTCAAAGCCACTGCAGGTGGGGGCGGGAAAGGAATGCGTGTTGTCCATGCTCAGGAAGAACTCGAATCGTCAGCACGATCTGCTCGTCGTGAAGCAGTTACTGCGTTTGGGGATGGCCGAGTTTATGTCGAAAAACTTCTCCAAACTTCAAAGCACGTGGAGATACAAGTTCTCGCAGATACACACGGCCGATGCATCCACTTAGGAGAGCGTGAATGCAGCGTTCAAAGACGTCATCAGAAAGTCTTCGAAGAAGCTCCATGTGCTTCTATGAGCCCATCTCTTCGGGAACAGATGGGACAAGCAGCAGTCTCTGCAGCACAGGCTGTTGATTATGTTGGAGCAGGAACTGTTGAATTTCTCCTAGCAGAAGATGGTTCGTTCTATTTCCTTGAAATGAATACCCGAATTCAAGTTGAACATCCTGTAACTGAAATGGTTACTGGAGTCGATTTAGTTCGTGAACAACTGCGTATTGCAGCAGGAGAACCGATGTCTGTAGGCGAATTAGAACTCCGAGGACATGCAATCGAAGTTCGATTATATGCAGAGGATCCAAGCAATAACTTCCTTCCTGCAATAGGTCCATTAGCAGTCTTCCGTCCTCCGACAGGTCCAGGAATCCGTTTAGATACTGGTGTACGAGAAGGAGATGATGTAACACCCCATTACGATCCAATGCTCGCTAAACTCATCGTGTGGGCACCATCAAGAGCAGAAGCACTTCAGCGAATGCGTCGAGCACTCGACGAGTTTGTAGTTCTAGGAACAACAACCAATATCGGTTTCTTACGAGTACTTTGTGATACAGAAGAAGTCATCAGTGGCGAAACGTACACGACAATGATTGATGACGTTTTTCCAAACGGTTACGAATTTAATCCAACACAACAACATCTCGATGTTGCATTGATGACCGCCGCAGTTGCAGAAACGACAGGAATGCACCGAGTGACCGTTTCCTCATCTTCATCAAAGGAAGGCATTCCTAGCCCATTTCAGACGCTGAATAGGAGGTATCCTTGATGCA
>CALBJF010000002.1 GCA_937892665.1 uncultured euryarchaeote
AGAAACCATTTCTATTACCCAATTGATTCAATGGGGCACAATGAGTTCTCAAGTGGCTGCATACATCTGGTTGTGCCTTGAATATGGAATGTCTGTTCTGGTATCTGGTGAAACCGCTTCTGGAAAAACCACAACACTCAATGCCATTCTTCCTTTCATCGACCATAACGTGAAAATCTATTCTGCTGAAGACACCCCTGAAGTAAAAGTTGCCCACAAAATTTGGCAACGTTTGGTTACACGTACTTCCAAAAATGAAGATTCAAGTGTCGAGATGTTCGATTTACTCAAAGCAGCTTTGCGTTCCAGGCCGAGGTACATCATCATTGGTGAAATACGTGGTGTAGAAGGTGCAACTGCTTTCCAAGCAATGCAAACAGGCCACCCTGTTATCGCCACATTCCACGCATCTTCAATTGTCAAGATGATTCAACGTTTCACGGGCGACCCAATCAATGTTCCAATTCGTTTCTTTGACAACCTTAACTTCGCCATTTTCCAAGAAGTGACTGAAACAAACGGAAACATTGTTCGACGGATTACCGGTGTCGATGAAGTCATTGGATACAATAAGCACAGTGACGGTGTCTTGACACGTGGTATGTTTGAATGGGATCCTATCAAAGACAAGCACTATTTCCGCGGTATGTTCCAGTCACATCTTCTTGAGAACAAGATTGCAGCACAAGCAGGATTTGCAAATAAGCGTGATATCTATGATGAAATGATGCGACGGTCTTCGGCACTTGATCGAATGGTGGACCGAGACTTGACTCACTATGATGACGTATTTGGTCTTCTAAACGTCTATTACAACAGTGGTTGGGATAATTTTGATAGCGCTGTTAATAGTTGGGTTAGTCAAAAAGACCGATGAGGGGGACATGATTTATGCAACGAATGCCGATGTGGCAGATTGCCATCCGTCGGCTCGAAATGCCGGTTAGTCGTTTCCTCCTGCTCTTTGTCGGTGGCGCTTTTGCCATCGGCCTCATCTTCTCATTATCTATTATCTTCTTGACAGGAGGTTTGTCAGAGGGGGCCTTATTTTCTGGTTTCTCAGGAATACTGCTATTGATTTTCCTACCCATAATCGCTGCCGGAGGAGCAATGACTTACCCTCTCTTAGAAGTGACTCGCTCTGCAAATATGATTGAACGAGAGATGCATATGTTCATCACTCGAATGGGTATCTTGTCGATTGGAGAAGTTGGTGCTCAGACTATTTTTGATATTCTTAAGCAAATGAGGGATTATGGGGAACTGGCAACTGAAGTACAACGGATAGAGACTCTTGTCGACAAATGGAATACCTCATTGCCAGAGGCTGCTCGAATTGTAGCACAACAGAGCCCAAGTCCACTTTGGACTGATTTCCTTGATCGGATGGCGTTCTCAATTGAAGCAGGACAACCCATTGATGAATTCATGCGTTCAGAGCAAGAAACAGTGGCTGAGCAGTACAACACTCTCTATGACACTCGATTAGAAAGCGTAGATACAATGCAAGAAATCTATGTTTCTTTGGTCACGGCAGGCCTTTTCGGTCTTGTTATTGCAGGAATCCATCTTGTCTTGTTCGAAGTCGGTAGTGAGAATGATGCTCCAATTGAGGTGGCAGCAAGACTTCGTTTCTTACTTCTCGCATCGTTCCTATTTATGATCATTCAAGTTGGAGCAATGATTGCGTTTAGGGCCACAATTCCTCGAGATCTCATTTTTGCTCGTGATGAATTAGATACTCCATTCCGAATAAACTTCCGAAGATCGTTACTTGCTTCCGGGGCGGTTTCGGGAGTGCTGCTCTTGGTAACGTTCTATGTCGTTGCAAGCGCTTGGGAAGACATCAGCAGTCAATGGGATAGATATGGATTAATTCTACTCGCAGCACCTCTTTCTCCCCTCTTGATACCCGCATGGTTGATTCGTAACGAAGAGACGAATGTCTTACGAAGGGACGGGGCTTATCCTGATTTCATTCGAGCTTTGGGTGGAACAGCCCAAGCAAGAAGTGCTGAACCCTCTGCAACAATCAAAGCCCTAAGGGGTGTAGATTTCGGTATGCTTGATTATTCAATTG
The DNA here is from genome assembly GCA_937892665.1 of uncultured euryarchaeote. Classification (GTDB taxonomy): domain Archaea; phylum Thermoplasmatota; class Poseidoniia; order Poseidoniales; family Poseidoniaceae; genus MGIIa-L2. Next base: position 2,081 of record CALBJF010000002.1, read on the forward strand.
ATCGACTCGAACGCCGTTTATCGACTCGTATCGATTCAGACCGGGCTTGGGATTACTTCAATGCAGATACTAATTCTGCAGTAATTTCTCGCTACACTCGAATTTACATTGAAGGATCACAATCATCAGGTAAGCCCGCTGCTACGGCTGAAATGGTTTCTCGTTCAGTAGGGAATCTTCTTTCCCTACGTCGTCGACGTTCTCTTTCTGCAAGTACCATGTGGGGTGTTTCTCTCGGTCTTCTTATCGCCAGTGTAACATCACTTAACGTAACAATTTCGATCGTACTTCAACTTGGTGAAGCCATTGCAGGTGTCGCAACA
>CALBJF010000003.1 GCA_937892665.1 uncultured euryarchaeote
GGATGGTAAATTGAAACCTACGAACTAATTGGGGTTAAACGTCGCTTTATAAGGCGAATCCAGTTAGTTGTACCATGTCAAACAACAAGTCACAACACATCGTAATTGTCGGTGCCGGGCCTGGAGGCCTTGCTGCCTCTCTCCTCCTCGCTAAAGCAGGCGTGCGAGTTACTGTCGTAGAACGCGACGCCCGCGTTGGCGGTCGAACCAAGGTCTTCGAGCGAGACGGATACAAGTTCGACTTGGGACCCACCTTTTTCCACTACACTGAAGTCATCGAAGAGATTTTCAAGGCCATTGGAAGAGATGCCCATGAAGAATTGAAATTAAACCAACTCGATCTAAATTACAGACTCATCTTCGGGCAAGGTGGCGTTCTCGACTGTACAAGTGACTTAGAAGTCATGAAAGACCGAATCGAAGTTCTCTCCGGAGAAAAGGATGCAAACGCCTTCGTCCAGTACGTAGAAGATAACCGAAACAAGCTCAATAAGGCTAAGGCTTGTTTGCAAGAGCCATGGAATGGGATTTCTGATCTCGTCTCCAAGCGAGCCCTGCGAGCAGCCACAGTTCTGCGTCCGACCCGCTCTGTTGCAAACGATTTGATGCGTTTGTTTGACGATGACCGTTTGATGCTTGCAATGTCATTCCAAACCAAATACCTCGGAATGTCTCCGTTCAACTGCCCAAGTTTGTTTACAATTCTAGCGTTCCTCGAATACGAATATGGTATTTTCCATCCTATGGGTGGGCTCGGCTCCGTACCAGTACGCATGGCTGAAATCGCAGAAGAGATGGGTGTTGAATTCCGCCTTAGCGAACCTGTTGAGGAAGTCATCATGGAAGGAAAAACAGCTGTCGGTGTTCGCACCTCCAAGGGTGTTCTTATGGCAGACAGAGTCATTGTAAACGCTGACTTTGCGAACGCCATGACGAGTATTGTCCCTAACAAATCTCGAAAGCGATGGACTGACAAGAAACTTGAATCTAAGAAATATTCTTGTTCAACTTACATGCTCTACCTCGGCGTCAATCGAACCTACGATGTGCCTCACCACCAAATCTACGCATCCAAAAACTACGTACAGAACTTAGAGGATATCGAAAAGCATCACAGAATTTCATGGGATGACCCGTCTGTTTACGTTCAAAATGCATGTGCAACAGATCCGGACATGGCACCAGAAGGCTGCTCGACAGTCTATGTCCTTGTCCCAGTTTCTCACCAAACTGAAAATATTGATTGGGCTGTTGAAGCTCCAAAATTCCGAGACCGTATTCTTGACCAAATCGAGAGCAAACTCGGCTATGAGAACATCCGTGACCACATCGTTACTGAGATGTCTATGACACCAGATAACTGGGGCGACCACTGCTACCGAGGTGCGGTATTCAATCTCGCACACGGTCTTGATCAGATGTTATGGCGCAGACCTCGAAACAAATTTGAGGATGTCAAGAACATGTACCTCGTGGGTGGCGGAACTCATCCTGGCTCGGGACTTCCTGTTATCTTTGAAAGTGCTCGCATTAGTAGTAAATTAGTCCTCGATGATCTTGGAATTGATCCAGATTGGAATGGAGTAGAATCCTGGTTTGAAGGAATACGACGCTCCCCCAACGGCCGCAAAGCTGTCAAAAGCCGAAAGGCCAAGAAAGAAAGCGTCACAGCAACCAAGGCCTGAGTGATTCAAGTTGCGAATCATTGGCGTCCTAGTAGCATTGCTTTTCTTGTCTGGTTGCATTGACCCAGTCGCAGAAGAGGGGCGAGTGTTTACACTACAGACACTTGACAGAGCAGAAGACGCTGGAGCGAACTACTCATTGAAAGATAACCTCTCAGAAGGCCCTGTCCTGATTCTCTTCATCGGTGTAGGGTGTATTGGGTGTAAAGAATGGACAGATGAACTACGTTCAAGCCACCAAGAGTGGATGGATATGGAACCGCCTCTCCAACTGGTCTCTATTGAGCGATACCCCTCCTTTGAATCCGAAGAAGACGTGGCTCTTGAATTCGGAACTCCAGAAAGCAATCACTACACTCCTTGGCCGATAACTTTGCCATCGGATGAAGATCCCATTCGAAAATACGATGATGAGACTAAACTCAGTTCTACGGTTTTCGAGTATTACGGAATGCCTGGGACTCCGACACTTATGCTCATCGATCAAAATGGAGTAACGCATTGGACCAGTTCAACGTATTACCCCAATGAAGAGTCGATTGCAGAAATAAAAACAGAATATAAGGAAATGATATAATGGTAGATACGATACTTTTAGCAGCGTTGGTTTTGGCTTCGATGTGGGTTGGGCCTTTCTGGCTCCTCATGTTGCTTCAGCCTAATGAAGAGAGAACAGAAAAATGGATGAGTGGACCTTGGTATGTCCTTGGACCACTGATTGCCTATCTCACAATAATGATGATGAATTTAAGTGCACTTGCAGACATGATGGGAGACGGAACACTCAGTGGTTTTGTTGAAGCATTGGGCGGAATTTTAGGGACTGATTCTGGGGCAGTGCTGGCATGGACCCACTTTGTGATAGGAGACATCGTTACAACTCGATGGATTTGGAAGAGAAGCGTGGATGCGGGAGTAAACAAAATCGTGACACAGGCAGCCGTTTTCTTCGGAGTTATGCTGATGCCTATTGGCCTAGCAATACATCTTGTCTCAATGCAATTGAACAAGTCAGATAACACGCATTCATAACCAAATACTTCGGAGGTTAGGTTATGACAAGAGAAATTTCTGTCGAGGAAGCCTTTCTACAGTGTGAAGATATCTGTAGAAAAGCTTCTTCTACATTCTTTACAAGTTTCTCCGCTCTTCCTATTCAAAAGAGAAAAGCAGTTCATGCAGTATACGCACTGTGCAGATATCTTGACGACATCGCAGATGGTGACACTCGGCCCAATGTCAGCGAAACAGATCAACTAAACCAACTCGTCATTGAACGTGACAATCTACTTCGATCTATTCACCAATCACAACCAAACAATTCGGAACAAGAACACAAGTATCGCTTGATGGCTTTAGTCGATGCTAAAGAACGTTTAACTCGACTGTTCAATGGCGATAAGACCGCAACACAAAACGAGCCAATCTTTGTTGCAATGCATCAGGTGTTCCAACAATTCCAGTTCAGACTCGACGATTTTGAAACCATCATCGAGGGTATGGAAGATGACCTCTTTGAAGTACGACTCAGGACATGGGATGAAGTTCGTTCATACTGCTACAAAGTCGCTTCTGCTGTTGGTCTCGTTTTGATAGAAATCTATGGATGTGACGATGCTGGAGCCCGTATTCATGCTATTGACATGGGTATTCAGTTGCAGATGATCAATATTCTTCGAGATGTTGCTGAGGATTATCGAGCTGGAAGAGTGTATCTCCCAATTCAAGCCCTAGCTGAATACAATATTAACGTAGATGAACTCGGAAAAACCGACTTTGGAACCAACCAACGATGGAAAGCATTCGTCCAAGAATACATCGAAGTCGTGCGAAGGCACCAGCAATCTGCAAAGCATCTCTTTGAATATCTTGATTCTAAATCAAGATTACAACCACAACTCATGTGTGAAGCATACGACGCAATCTTCCATGAAATCGTGCGACGATCTGGAGATGTGTTTAGCAGTCGACCCAAACTATCTAAGTGGAGAAAACTTCGATTGGCCGCTAAACTTTCCCTTCGAAGAATTCGTGCCAAATGGTCTTGATGCAACAGCATAGGTCACATCCAATGGATTGAAATCCTAACGGCCACTGGCGTGTTCATGGTTGAGGTCTTACCCGTTTCTGTTACGGTTCTCTTGCCCACTCGCAACGAAGAAGAAGCATTGGGCGCTACAGTTGACGCCATCCCACGTGGATGGTGTGACTCACTTGAAATCATGATTGTGGATGGATCTTCCACAGACCGTACAAGAGAGATTGCACTTGAAAAAGATGTTCGAGTCCATCTCGAACCTCGTAAAGGATACGGAAGAGCATATCGAACTGGCTTTGCTGTTGCTTCAAATGACATTATTGTCACAATGGATGCAGATTGTACCTATCCTGCCGAACTCATTCCTGAACTCGTCAAGAAACTCATTGATGATGATTTGAAATTCATCACTTGTGATAGATTGAGCATGGCAGAATCAGGGTCGATGTCGGGCCTACATGGATTCGGAAACTGGGTTCTTTCATTCACAGCCCGAGTCTTGTTTGGCTATGGAATCAAAGATTCTCAATCAGGGATGTGGGTTTTCCGCAAGGATATTTTTGAGAATGAAAAGATGCGCCCGACCAACGATGGAATGCCTCTCTCTGAAGAAGTTAAAATCCTAGCACGCAAGCACCTAGGAAAGAAAAAAGCAATCGAAATCTCAGTCCCATACCGAGAGCGTGTTGGAGAAGCGGAAATTCATACTTGGGGAGACGGTTGGAAGAACCTACGCTTCCTCTATGCAAAGCGAATCGGGTTAGCACGTAAGCGAACTGAATGGGGACCTCTCGAAGACAATCCCGACAGTCTTAACAACGATTTACCAGAACAGAAAAACTGATTATTCCTCTTCAAGGAATTTCAGTGGAGCTAATCTTGAATCGATGGCTACTCTCTGTTGAATCATGAGCATGAGTGGGACAAGTACCCACAAAGCGACCCACATATACATCATCTCCTGTAAGAACTCAGGGGTGGTCGTGCTCACCTCGCCCTTTACTCCAATGTAAGACTCGGCATCAACGGTTCCTGGAATTGGAATCTCAGCTTCAACTATGCTTCGATTTGCGGGACGAACCATCCCCAGATCATATCCGCCACCTTCAAACTCCAAAACAAAACCATCGAGACCTAGCGATGTCTCTGCTTGAAATTCCGAATGGGCAAGGAATGCCTCTGAACTATCATTTTCAGAATATATTTCTGGAT
>CALBJF010000004.1 GCA_937892665.1 uncultured euryarchaeote
GATGTCATTGTGGTTCATGAAGACACCTTAGAACCAGCCCTTCACATTCCGTTTGATAGTCGTGTGACATGGGAAGTGTCCCACAACGCAGTGACTACGTTCTCAACAGGATCAACAATCGATATGGCTGGGTTAAGCAGTCATCGTCTCGTTCTCAATCGGATGACCATTCCAAACGGAGTAGCAACCCTCAATATTGGGCTTACTGGCAGTGTCTTTAATTCTTCAACACCTCTAAGCATAGATCTGCAAATCGATGAACAATCTCCAACCGTGACTCTTGAACCTGGGACGTTTAGTGACTTGGATTCAAATAATCTTCGCGATGTTCCAATTACAATCCATATCACAGATGACTACGGTGTATCTGAACAAGGAGCGATGGTTCATTGGTGCTATGTACGGGCTGGAAAGGTTGTCGAAGGCTCAATTGGAGAAAAGTATCTTGATTCAATTGGCACGACAGGCGAAATCACTTCGTTCCAAACGATTCTCGATGTTGAACAAACAGGTGTCTCGTTCGAGAAGAGTGACAGACTTAGCGTTTGGTTCTCTCATCAAGATCGCTCAGGTAATGCCATGGTTGGTGAAGCAACCGAACTCAGCCCACTCGAAGTCTACATTGTTTGGATGGCGTTCGAGCCAATCCCAGTCTCGATACAAGCAACGCCGTACAGGCCTTCTCTTGGTGAGACAATCGATATCGTCTTGATCGTTGATAACATCGGATATCTCAACGGTTCAACCACCTTTATGTTGCAAGATGGTGATGGAATTCAACTACGTGAAGTGACATTCTATCTTGAAGCAGGAGAGCGAGAGAGCATAACATGGGAAATTGAAGCTTGGAAAACAGGTCGTCTTGGAATGACCTTGAAGATGGACAACAACAGCGTTCTCATTCCTGTTCCTTTAGCTGATGTTACGGATGATTCTGTCGATATGAAATCATCTGCTTCCGAACTTGGTTTGAATATTCTTTTGGTCATTCTTGCAGCAGGTGCAGTTGTCGCTACATACCTTATGCGCAAGCAACGTATCAAAGACTTGTATGATGAGTTTGAACTCGATGATGAGACAATCAAACCCCCGCCACGTCCATTGGATTTGATGGATATCGGTGAAGAGGAATAGTCAAGAAGAAGACCATCGAGGGAACCTTACGTGCCGGGGTTCCCGAGCGGTCAAAGGGGGTGGACTCAAGATCCTCTGCGTAATGCTTCGCAGGTTCGAATCCTGCCCCCGGCACCATTTTCACAGTTTTTCGAGTTCTTCTTTTGCATCTTCAGTTAACGATTGGAAGACCAATCCTTCAGGATTCTCGATCGCAACCAATGCTTTTAGAGAATGCAATTCAGCCAATTTTTCAGGCGCTTGTGCAACCTTTACTCGACTGTTTGACAATGTGATCTTAGCACCTGGTTGTGGTGCTTGAATCGAGGATGGCATCCATATTCCAATAGTGCCCAGAGATGGATGCTGAGCAACGATGAGTTGTTCTTCAGCCGCCTCTCCAGCAACTGCTGTGATGTACAATGGTCGTTCATCATCCAACAATACTTCAGACGATTGCCAATCGGTTGAAACTTCAACATTGCTTTCCTTTTCTTGCCGCTTACTGATGTCTTCAACAGTTTGTTCAACAGCGCGTTGTTGTTGTGTTGTTTGTTCATGAATACGATCTAAAACACGGCGCAGGCCTTCGACTTCGACATCATCATCATCTTCCATTGCTCGATGAGCCAGCAGCACTAGTTCACCCAAATGTTCGTCGATGTTTCCATCAGTTGAGGAACATTCCATAGCTTCATCAAACAATTCGATTGCAAAGTCGGGGCGATTGAGTGCAAGGAACGATTCTCCCAATTCTGTCAATGCTAGCATAGCCACGGCGTGATCTGATTGAACCATGGTTTGAACTTTAGAAATCGTTCCATCATAATCCTCTCCGTTAAGGAATTGTGCCATTGATAGGACAACATGTTGTTTCAACTTCATCGATTCATTGAGTGCTCCTAAGCCGATTGCTGCAGATGATAATCGAACCGCTTTCTCGTGTTTATTCGTCGATAATGCGAGTACTGAAAGACGTGCAAGGATACGTGCTTCGATTGGATCATCATCGACGTGCGTTGCTTGGAATAATGCATTTGCAAGATGTTGATGAGATCCGATTGCATCACCTTTCATTCGCTTCATAATCGCCAAAGCCATTTCACTACGAACGAGAATACGTGAACTGAATCGATGTGCAACATCGACGAGTTCCCGATTTAATGGAGCTAAATCGATTCCAGAATCTTCGAGAACTTCTGCCATCAGTGCTTGAGTTTCTGAAATAACAACTTCAATGGACTCATCAGCAAGTCGTTGCTTTAGATTCAGGACATGCTCTTCTAGACGAAGCACTTCCCGACAACTCTCGAATAATGGTTTGAGTTTTTTACGGTGACTTGTTTTGATGTCTTCACCACTGAGATGCCGACCTAATTGATGCAGATAGTCAACGCTTCCCCCCTCATCTGCTTGAGTAGCAACACTTGCTTTGGCCTTTGCAGGAGCGGTTGCAAGCAGGGAATCAACCATCCAAGTAATCTTTGCTTGAACGTCGTATTCGTTTCGTCGACTGATTGCATATTGCATTTCAGCAGCGCGTATACGGCGACCTAATCGACGTAATTCACTTGCATGTTTACCTTTCGCAGACTTAGCAATCCGTTCAAAAAATGTTGAAGGCGGACAGACCTCTCCAGCGAGTTGATGCTCTTCAGTTGCCTTTGCCATTTTGAAATCATCAGTGACCAGCAGAACATCATGCCCCTCTCGTTGCAAACTGCTCGAGAGAACCATCAAGGACAAATCCACATCCTGTGGTGATGCACGTTCTCCTATTTTTGAAGCCAGACCACGTATTTGTCCATCATCAACAGAATGTGTTGTAAGAAGAGGCTTGACTTGTTCGAGTAAGTTTGGTCTTTGCTTCCATCGTTGAAATCGAACCGTTCGAATTTCTCCATGAACGCCATCGGTGACGTGCATTGTTTTCAGACTTGATTTCAGATCCTTTAGAAGCGTAGTTGAACCCATTGCTCCCATGTGAATAAAGCAGTTTGAATCGACAACATATGTGACCATGATGCTTCGAGTACAAGTCGAATCATAAATCTTGAGCAGAATGTACTGCAAGAATCGCATCAACGAGTGGGGCGATTGTTGCACTGTTTGGATACGGTGATACGACGTCAGCGGCTGCACGAACATCGGCAAATGGAGTTCCTACTGAAACAGACCAACCTGCCATTTCAAACATCGACAAGTCATTTGGAGCATCCCCAACACAGAGGAGGTCTTGTGCAGACCACCCCATCTTTTCCATCAGCATGGTTAAACCACTTCCTTTGGAGAGATGCGGTTCCATGAGGTGAATTGCAAAACCTGTTCGGACAACATCGAGATGCTTCCATTTGCTTTCACGGATTGAAGAAGTGACTGCTTCGAGATCTTCGTCGGCGAATAAGCACCATTCGCTTTCTCTCCAGGCATTCGTTGTGATCCCCTGCGGGTCGATTTCTTCATGCTCGGTTGCGAGCCAATTTGCTGCTTCCTGTGCTTCTTGACCAGATGCACGGACAATGGCTTCAGGCCATGATGGATGCCAGAGAACGCCACCGTTTTCGCAACAAATAGGGCCGCTTAATCCAATGAATCTCCACAAACCGTAGGTGATTGCTCGGACATTTCCAGTTGCGAGCACAACAGTAATTCCTGCTGCTTCAAGCCGACGCAAGGCTTCAACAGCAGTCATATCGAGCAACTTCTTCTCATCAGTGAGCGTCCCATCGATATCGAAAGCAACAATCTTTGGACACCATCCAGGGGGTAGCCACTCCATAGACAGTCGACAGACTTCTCTTTGAAGAAGATTCTTACAATAATCCCGACCCAAATCATGAGAGTCTTAATCAAACAGGAACAGGGCACCCAATACATGGGGGATGGAGATGAAGAAGTGTTCTTTTCCCTCGAAGAGGATGAAGCGGTTGCAAAGGCCGTTCCTACTCAAGAAAAAGCAGAACCTGTCCTCGTTGCAGAAGAGGTTCCAGAAAACATCGAAATTCTCGATGCTGATGTCATTATGCAAGCCACTGGTAACTATTCAGTGGAATGGCAATTAATCGGAATGGATTGTCCTGACTGCGCAAGTAAAGCAACGCGGGCACTCAATCATCTTCCTCAGGTATCTGACCCGGTCGTATCTGCAACATTAGGAGAAGTCCGTCTTTCTGTCGATTTAGAAAAGGGATCAATTTCAGAAATATCAAATGTCCTTCGCTCGCTCGGGCATGCTCCTAATACCGAACACCACATGTTGAAGGGGATGAAAGCAGCAACGATTGCAAAACGCAACAACATCGAAATTCGGGAGTTGCGTAAGTTACTGAAACTTCAACCAGGAATTCTTGACGCTGAGATTGAAAAGGATGGTAGAATTCTAGTTCAATTGGTTTCACAAGCAGATTCGGACTTACTCAAGAAGCGAGATGAAGCGTTGGAAAACGTGTGCGGTTCAGTTCCAAAACTTGTTGCAACAATATCGAATCGTCTCCGACCAGACCAGTATCGTCTTCTCGGTGCCTCGTTTGCAATTC
>CALBJF010000005.1 GCA_937892665.1 uncultured euryarchaeote
GAGATACCAAATTTCTAGTCCGTCAACTTGTTGTTGCTTTCCGTGTGTGTGCAACCACAAAAAGGCATACATTCGTAACTGTTTGACATAATCTCCTGATCGGTCATTATTTCCTAGAGAAGCTTTGATATCGATAATCCGAATCGTTCCATCCCAAGAATAGACTAAATCATATTCACCTTGAAACCAGTGTTCTGGATGAACTACGTTCATCATGAATGGCTTTGCATCTGGGTCAACAAACCAGGGACGAGAGATTTCCCATGATTCAATCCAAGTGACATTTCCATCCTGTGATAATGGATGCTGGTCAAGTTGGAATCCGCGACCATCCGGTGCTGGCCATTGAGGTCGAGTTCCATTTCGCCATTCCTTAAGAATCGTATTTGATACAGTTGTGAAACATTTTTCAACCTCATCAATATGCATTAGGATGCCATTGTTTGCCATCATGTGGCATCGTTCGACATCAACATCTTCCCATTGACCAGCCTTCCTGTCATGCTTCGACCATTCGTTTTTCATACGTTGCAATGACGAAGTTAGATGAGTTTTAACTCTCTCAGTTGCCCATGTGAGTAGTTCGTTTTTGTTTTGTGGCCAGTATTTTTCAGGAAGGGGAAGGAGTTGTTCAGCAGGCCAAGATGCATCATGATTACGGTTTGGGCGACCTTCATCATCCAGTGGCGTTGGGGCATAAACATCTGAAGGTGCGGAGGCCATGACTAAGCAAGGAGATTCTTTCAGCGTCTGACAAATAGCTTCTTCGACAGCCCTACCAACGAATAAAATTGGGATTTGTGGCATGACTAAACGCCGGACTTTCTCATAGAACCATAGTCGAGGGCACGCTTTCCAGGCGTTTACTTGACTCGCAGATAGCCTGTTGTAATTCCCTATGGAATCTGATTCAGAGTTAGGTAAACAAACAGGCATACGAAGTGGTAAAATCCACCCCTCAAATACTCTTGGTCGTAAACGCTGGAGTCTGGTGTTCGATTCTTGTTTTACGAACATCTATTCTGAGTTGGACTAAACCAGCCCTCCAACCAAGTTCTGCACCAATAAGTCGTATCCGACTCCCGGGCCGCATTGATCGAAGACGCTCGCTTATTGCAGAACCAAAGGCTACGACTTCCACAATGTGCTCACCATCCCAGAGATGGAAACTGAGCATAGACCACGGTTTAGCATCGAGACGAACTCCATTTTGCTGGCGTATTGCTACGACAACACCTTCGACATTTGCTCGTGTTCTAAGCAGGCCAATCCGGGTTCCTTTGGGCTCATCCTCGTTACGTAATCGAATATTGGAGTGTTGGTCTACATACAGCCTTGGTTGATCTCTCCACACACCAGGGAGTGCATTTTCGATGATGACATCATTTTGTTCGGAATCATGAAGATGGGGGAATGCTCCTGGTTCGGCTTCCTCAATAGCAATCGTTGCTTCCCCTGCACGGAGCATTGCTCCAAGTACGGGTTCGTTGAAGTGGTTTGGCAAAGGCCCCCATTGAGCAATTAAATTTCCTGAAACGTTGACTCGAGAAGGGATTTCGCCCAAAGGGACGCATGGAGATGAAATTGAATTCCCTTCGATCATTCTTGCTCTTAGTTCTTCATCCATTGGGCCAGCGGATTCCATATTCGAATGTGTCAATGAACACCAGCCACAACCAGCAGATTCCCCATCACACGCATGGGTTGTATCTGGTTCTTCAGATTCTTCAATCGCTGGTAGAATCGATGCTCCTTCTCCCATCGTCCTCATAATGTTGTTAATCGAGAAAAACTCCTCGTCCATTGAAGTTAGTTCTTCTTTACTAGGGGCTTCATAGAGTATTCTTTCTTTTGATGAAAGATACCATCCTTCCATATTTTGAACATGTTTTTGCTCATGAGTTCGCTCCCAGAGCCAAGCATAAAATCTGAGTTGATGTTGGAGGCTTTCCGAGAAACGCCCTCCTGAGTGGCCGGATTTGATGTCAACGAGGCGAATGTTTCCATCCCATCTCAGAACCAGGTCGAGTTCTCCAGCAGCCCATCCTTCTGGGTGAAACATTCGCTGAGGTTGATGGACTCTCGGATCTTTGAACCATGGTCTGGCAACTTCCCATGCTTCGTTCCATTGAATTGGGCTCTCTGCATCCATCCACTCAAAAGCATGCTCAGAATTCCAATCTCGAGCATGCAATGATCGTACTTTCTCAGGAACTGGAAAATGTGGCTGAGCTCCAATTTTTGGAGTTGGAATATCATATGGCTCGATGCCAGTCCTGAATTGTTCAATAAATGGGCCTCCATTTGCATCATAACATCGTTGAATTTCTTCAAGGAAGAGTTCTAATCCATTGTAGAGTTTATTCTGAAAGTCCTTGACGTCAACCGTCGACCAATCAGAATCAGTACGTTTCCATAATGAGTTCTCCCAGGTCTCCAGTCCAGCGTCCCATGCATTTTGGGCCTCTTGGTCAGCCAATTTATAGGCCCATTCTCTCAACTCGTCAACTGATTCCATTGGACCAGGTCGATTCATCATGACGTTACAAAGGGCATCTTCAATGACAATTCCCAGAACTTGGCCAATCGATTTTGGTGATGAAATACCAACTTTTCGTGTTAGATACCATTGTCGAGTACAGCGTAGGTACGTTGTAAGTCCCGATGCGGAGAGTCGTGAGCGACTTCTCCCCAGTGGTCCGCCTTTTGGAGGTGTACCTACTGGCATATTCTACGCTCGAGGAGGTTCCCTTTAGACTCTCTTCAATTCTGGTGTCTATTTGACATTGAACGAATAAAAGTCCCCTACTTCTCTTTGTTCTCGGTCTTTGCGGCTTTCAGACTTATTTATTCGAGGTCGTTTTGAATCATGATCTCTACGGAATGTGATGTTCACATCATTTAGAAACCGATTCATACCGTCACGTAAGGAATAAGGTCCCATTGCTTTTCCTTCAACTCCACCTTCGCCTTCAAAGACAAGTAATGAATCACTCACAATATCGATGAAATAAACGTCGTGGTCAATGACAAATGCTGATTTCTCATTCGCTTCCATTGTACGGCGAATTGCTTTAGCAGCCTCCATACGAGCATTTGCATCAAGATGGGCTGATGGTTCGTCAAGAAGATAAAGGTCAGCATCCCTTCCCAAGCAGAGGGCAATAGATACTGCTTGTCTTTCTCCTCCAGACAACTTTTTCACCCGCTTAGGGAGTAGAGGCTCTATACCTAGAGAACGAATTACATTGACATTAAATTCTCCACTT
>CALBJF010000006.1 GCA_937892665.1 uncultured euryarchaeote
TGTAAACATCGATATTCATCCTGACGAAGGAGATCCTCTGAGTAGCATTCTTCTCAATGGAGAGTTACACCTTCTCTATCAAGAAATAAGAGATGATATCTCTGGTGAAGAGCGTGTTGGTCTTATGTATGCTCGTGGAGAATTAAGCGACAAAGATTGGTCTTATCAGATGTCAGTGGGCGATTATGCTTCTTCTCCGCAATTAGGTTTCCTCAATGTAGATGGGGACGATATGATCTTTGCTGCCTGGATTGAGGGGGAAGGCCGAAGTGCCCAAATTGCTCACACGGCTACAAAAGGAAACTGGGTTGAAGAAATCCATACGGTCTCATCTCCAGGTTCAACTCAAATTGAATTGTCCCAACACTCCGATTCGATTGATGTGATTTATGATGAAATTACAGTTTACGGAAGTTCAATTCGTTACGGCTTATTGACAGATGATGGTAAAAATCCAATCTTTGCTCTTGGAAATGTGATTGGTAATAATGGAGATCTCATCGGCTATTCTACCAATGACAAGGATGGCGTTTTGTTTACCGAATCGGAGACTGGGCGTATCTCAATGCAGAAATTTGCACTTAATGAAGAAAAAGAACCTTCGGAACCGAAATCATTCTTTGAGCAGTTACTTGAACCTCTTCCTGGTACAGAATCAACAAAGAAACTTATCTTCTTCGGAATCCTTGGGGCAATCACTCTACTTTTCCTAACCGTTATGGCTACCTTGAGGCACTCTCCCAAAGAAGAAGATGAAGACGTACTCGTCGAATTGGAAGATGCTGATGTGGCAATTATGGTTACAGTAGAAGCAGATTCCATGGATTCTGATGAAGAACTGGTTGCCACACTTTCACCGTCACCGGCAGAATTTGAAATCGAAATGGAGGAGCCTACTCTGCTTGATACCCTCGAAGCAAAGAATGCTTCTGGCGACGGAAGTTCACGTCTTAACAGAAGAATGCAAAGGAAGCAGGAACGTGAAATCGCAGAGATTGTTTCAAAGAATCCTCCATTGGCTATGCCAGTACCTAGTCAGCTAAATCCACTTCCTCTACCAACCATCCCTCTCGATGGGGTGCCAGTATTGCCAGTACTCCCTCCGTTGCCTGAACTTCCACCGTTGCGAAGGGAAGCCACCTGCCCCTCGTGTCAAGCCAACTTTGTGGTTACCGATATGATGCGTTCTCAGATTGAATGTCCAATCTGTTCCGAGAAATTCAATCTTTAGGTGATTATTTTGTGCGGTATTTTTGGTTACATTGGCGATAAAAATGCATCACAAGTACTTGTTCAAGGCCTGCTTAGGCTTGAGTATAGAGGTTATGATTCGAGTGGGATCGTCGTACGAAATGGTTCACTCCAAACGTTCAAAGAGATTGGGAAAATCTCTGACCTCACGTCGATTCTTCCTAAAATGGAAGGGAGCATTGGTATTTCTCACACACGCTGGGCGACTCACGGAGGTGTAACTAAAGAGAATGCTCATCCTCACACAAGCGAGGATGGTAAGGTTGCAATCGTCCATAATGGGATCTTACAGAATTCAAACAAATTGCGTAAACGCCTGACCCGCAAAGGAATTAAACTATCTTCAGAAACAGATTCAGAAGTATTCTGTCATTTTATTTCCATCGAATTGCAGAAAGGAAAGACGCCTATGGAAGCACTCGCTTCTGTCCTTCGAATCGTTCGAGGCACATGGGGTCTCTGCGTTCTCTTCAAGGATTACGATATGATCTTGTGTGCACGTAATGGTTCACCATTGATTATTGGTCGTTCCTCCGATGAAATGTTCATCTCAAGTGATCCTCATGCAATCCGAGAACATACAAGTGAAATGTTTGCTCTCGATGATGGCCAAATCGCTCGACTGGATCGTGAAGGTTTCGAAATAATGCTTCCTGAAGGAACGCCCGTTGAGTCAAACCCTCTAGAACTTGATGAGGAATGGGGTGTTAGTGACCTAGGGGATTATCCACACTTCATGCTAAAAGAAATCCACGAGCAATCACAATCCTTGAAACATTGCATCACGGGGAGGCTTCGCCATTCTTCAGGTTCAGCGAATCTTGGAGGTTTAGAGATCACGCCTCAGGCTCTTTCAACAATCCCCCACGTTCGACTGATTGGTTGTGGAACGGCATTACATGCTGCACAAATCGGTCAACTTTTGATTGAAAAATGGGCACGTATTCCTGCTGTTTCTCACGTTGCCAGTGAATTCAATATGAATGATCCCGTGATTAATTCAAAGGCCATGCATTTTGCAATATCTCAATCAGGTGAAACTGCAGATACACTCTCCGCAGTCAAAGAAATTCAGCGGAAGGGGGCTGATGTTCACGGTGTCATCAACGTCGTCGGTTCTACAATTGCTCGTCAATGCGGTAAAGGAGTGTATATTCATTCAGGCCCTGAACAGTCTGTTGCATCAACGAAGGCCTTTACCAACATGGTTGGTGCACTTTCTCTTTTTGCCCTTAAACTAGGGCGTGGCAGATCGCTAAACCTCTCAGAAGGAAAGAGGATTACAAAGGGGTTGAAAGAACTACCAAAGAAAATTGAAACGTATCTTGCAGATCAAGGACCTATTGCTGAGGCTGTAGATGCGATTATCGGCGCTAAGAATGTTCTCTTCTTAGGTCGTGGAGTCTCGTCTCCAGTCGCTTCAGAAGGGGCGCTTAAATTGATGGAGATTGCGTACATCCCCTGTCTTGCTTATCCTGCTGGAGAAATGAAACATGGGCCAATCGCATTAATTGAAGAAGGATCTCCCGTTGTTGTAATTGCTCCAAATGATGGAGTTCAAGACCGAACTCTCAATGCTATACATGAGTGTAAAGCCCGAGGTGCTCGTATTATTTTAATTCATGAAGAAGGAGACTCAATAGCTGAAATAGGTGATATCAATATTTCAGTTCCCAAGACACATCCTATGCTTTCTCCACTGATCACGGTTATACCCACACAACTCATTGCTTATCATACAGCACTAAAACTTGGAAACGATGTTGATCGACCTCGCAATCTGGCGAAATCAGTGACGGTTGAATGATTAGAGGACAGTGAATCGCTGTTCACTCTCTTTCCAATCAAACGGCTTGTAACCCAAAGCGTGTCGAGTATGACGCATTTTGACAATTCCTAGTTTACGTTGGACATCATCACCGTCTCGATCCATGACAAGATGAATGACTCCATCAGAGAGATAGTCTTCAACACCATATTCTCCGAATTGTTTGTGGTCTTCTCCTGTCATCTCGCAGATGAAAAAGGATGTTAGTTCCAGTCGTCGAACAGCCTCGAAGAGTCTGAAGATTTCATCACGAGGATTTTCCATTTTTGTTAATGTGAAGAATGCCCCTAGAGAATCAAAAACAAGAAGTTCAAAACCAATAGATTTGCGATAATTGGTTAATTGTTTGATGAGTTGTCCCATCCAGTCAACACGATTACTCATCCCTTGTTCATCCAATTGAACCCGAAGGTCGGATAAATCGATAATTGCAATCCGGTTTCTGACACGAGGGTCATCAACGTTCATGCCCATGTTTGACATGTGAGCACGAAGTGAATCCTTTCCTTGCTCAAGAGTCACATAAATCCCACTTGTCTCGCCATAGAGAACTGCATTGTACAGGACGGAAAATGTTACGCTGGATTTCATGGCTCCCGAGGCACCTGCGACGATACAGATGTGTCCTTTTGGAATTCCTCCTTGCATGTTTTCATCCAATCCTTCAACGTGGGTTGGTATTCGTTTCATGGTGTCCATTGTTGCGCCTCGTCTATAGGAAAACAATCAGCCCTTTGAAACTCACGCTTCAAACGTTTGCAAAATCTGATGAACTGTTCCCTCTACGGACGTTTATGCAGATTCTACTGGCATCAGCGTCTACACGCCGGGGACTTATCCTTCAGAAGCTATATTCTGATGTTGTACAAACACCACTTGCTAACGTTGATGAAAACGTATTAAGAGGCCCTATTTCAGAACAAGTTCGAGAGGTCTCCTTGAGAAAATCAGACGCAGTGTCATTCCCTGTCGACGCAGATGTTGTTGTCGTTGCAGATACCTTGGTTGAAGACCCAGATGATGAGAACACTGCACTTGGGCAACCAAGAGACAGATCTCATGCAACCAGTATGCTCATTCGTCTACGTGGGAGAAGACATAGAGTTTGGTCAGCAACATCAGTTCATGCGTTGAATCAATGGAAAACTTCAATCGAATGTGCAATTGTTGAGTTTAGTGATTTCTCAGATGAAGATTTGATTGAACTCATCGAATCTGGTTCATGGGAAGGAAAGGCGGGTGGCTATGACCTTGCTGGGCTGATGGGTAAGCACGCTACATTGGTTGAAGGTTCAGAATCCACAGTTCTTGGGTTTACAGAGGAGTCTCTTGACTACCTTGTTCAATTGAACCAATTACTTTGATAAAAATCGATTGTAAAACATCGGGACTCGGTGCCAATTCTGATCCGGGAAGAAAATATGTCTTGCAAGAAGATATGTTAGGGATAAAATACCCACCACCTGAGCTATGGCCCAACCAATGAATGGTGCGTAGTTCTTTCCAGTCGTTAGTACATTCTTGTCATAGAGGGACCAGCAAATCAGAACTGCTCCAACCATAAGAGAAAGGAATGTAATCCAAGGAGTTGATCTATTTGCGAGCGAAATGTGCAAATGGTCTTCGTGAAGGAATAGCGCAAAACCCCAGACAATCAGGAATCCTGAACTTGCTAGGAGCAACCAATGTGCAGGTTGGATAGAAGCGATTCCTTCGTGACCTGTCCAGATTGGTCCAACGGAAATCACTGCTAAAACAGGAAGTAGAAGATATCCTCCTAAGACCATTCTTGAATGGGGTTTTGCCAATGAGCCAAATGATAACTGGAGGATTTTCTTCGGGTCAACAATAAAGAACATGAGTAAGAATAAGGCTGTCAGAGATATATCAACAAGGTTCTCTTCAACGAGATCTCTTCCTCTTAATGTGCTGATTACAATATGAGCAAGAGCAATTACAAAGAATAAAGCGAATTTAAATTGAAGTGATTTCGGTTTTGTAACTTCCCATCCCAATCGGCGATTAAAGTGCGAGAGTAAACATGTTGCAATTTGCATGCATGAGAAAAGAGCTACTGTAAACGAGACTCCAAGTTCAATCATACCATCGATGCTCCTCAAGAACCACGAAGCGATGACAACGACTCCACAAATGACCAATAAAATACCAGGCGTATAGGAAAACACTCCCACTTCATCAACTTCATTCTTTGTTCTAAAAACCTCTATGGCAGGGCTGGCTAATGAGAGTAATGACAGGGAGAGAAGAACGATACCGATTCCTGATAATTCAATTAGCAAGTCCCAGTCCATAGAAAACACACCGATTAGGATGAACAGTTGTCCGAGTATATTGAGTTGCAAGAAATGACGCATAGTTGTACGTTCAAATGACGGTATGTTGTATACCAACGGGAATGTATCAAAAGCAATTCCTGCCAAAACAGCGATCATTGGTCCAAGAGAAAATTGAACAATGAAGATGAAATTCACAGTCTTCAAGCGTTCATGATCATCAAATAATCCATATGGAGTCTTGAATACCAACCAGGTTAGCATGATTGCAAAAAGAAGAAACATGGCCGCAGATGCAACAAATAATTCGAGGTATGAACCTGCGAACTTCTCTTTTTGATGTTCACTCATATCAATCACTCATTCAACTCGAAGAAGTCGAGTGATTCCGAGTTCGTGTTTATTTCTTTCAACGACAACATCTGAACCTGGAATCATCAGTAGCTTATCTTCTGAATCTAGGGCAAAAATTGCCACACCAACCCTCTCGCACATAGTACGTAATTCTCGGCGGCATGCTTGCTGATGAGAATCCATGTGGACAAGTGGTCGCAAATCAACAATGACCGTATCGCCTTGACGGACTCGTTCAGATATTTGGTTTGTATAAATCCTGTACTTAGAATCAGGCTTTACATAACGCAGCGCTCTCTTTGGGCGGATTTTGGTTGTGCCCTTGCTAGAAGAGAGGTCGTGAAAAGGCTCTCCATCAGGAGTGATTGGTCCTGTCCAAAAAGACGGAGGTGTCATCAAATGAGAGGTTTCTTGAGTAACTTCGAGTACAGGCTCTGGGACTTCTTCCCGTTGTGTCAATGAGGGTTGCTGTTCAGCAACAGGTCTCTGCTGAGGAGGTTGTTGCGGACTGCCTTCTGGATCGGGTAGACCAAAAAACTGCCACAAATTTCCCATGTACGTCACAAATCCAAATCATCAAGTAAACTCGACAGGCTGGTTGGCTCTTGGTTTGTTGGAGTCATTGAAGGTGTCGGTTGAGCAACAGGTGCAGGTGGTTGATTTGCTGCCACGTATTGGTCGCCATAATATGCCCACTGTTCCATTGTCCATCCATGAGGAAGGCCACCTGCTGGAAGAGGTGGTCCTTGGTTGGCTTGAGGAGGTTGTTCAAACGAAGGTTGAGCAACCGGCTGACTTGGTTGTGCTGCTTGTTCGAATGCAGGAGCTTCAGCAGGGGATTCATAGGTTGGTAAAGAGGCAGAGTCCCACATTTTGCTCGAAGCAGCTGTTTCAAGCAAATCTTCGGAAGGAGAACGTCGTGTCACTGCCAAGAATGAGGCAAGAACGAGCACAATGGCGACGAGTAAGATAATCACAATGGACATGGTTTGGCTCACACCAATTGCTTCACTGAATTCTTCAAGAATACCTTCTGGTGGTTTTTCTTCAACTGAAATTATCATTGTCTTCGTACTTGTTGCCAAATCGTCATCGGTTACTGTGAGTGTGATTGTCCATGTTCCCGCTGGTAAATCCTCTATTGAAATCGAGATGCCGGTTGAATCGACATCGCCTAATCCTTCTCCATCGAGATCCGTATCTTCCCATTCATAATCCCATACATAGAGCATATCGAGAAGATCTGATTCAGTATCAACTGTGCCAAATGCAGTTATGTTGAGCATGTCTCCTTCAACAAGATTGTCGATGGAACCATTTTCATAACTAATTTTTGCTGTAGGAATTCTATTCATAACCTTGACAACGGCTGAAAGAGACGCCTTCTCACCGTCATCATCCATGACCCACGCAGTGATTGTTCTGTATCCAGATGAATCCCACATGGTTTCAAGATGGTCGCCTTCGACATCACAATCGTTGTTCATTGTTCCATCGAGGTCACTATCTGTTGTTCCATCAATATCCCAGCAAATTTCGAGAGTATCCATATCTGAAGCAGTATCGCTTCCCATAACGTCGAATACAACCACGTCATTTTCAAAGACTGGCAAACCATCAATTCGATTAATAGCATCCAAGAAATTTGTTTGAGCCGTTATTGTTGGTGCTACGTTTTCGATCGTAACCATTGCGAGTGATGGCTCGGATGAAACGCCATCATCATCCACAGCTCGTACGCTGATGACGTGTTGGCCAGTTGTTGGCCATGATGTAGCCACATCCGAAGCAGAACCATCTGTGGAGACGGTCAAGTCAGGCATGATATCGCTGAGGTTCCAATTCAGAATAAGTTGGTCTCGATCATTAAGTGAATCAGATCCTTGTGCCCGTAGAATCACGGTCTGATCTTCTTCAAGAATCCAAGTTCCATTTGTGTCAAATGGGGTGTTGACGCCAGCAATCCATACTTCGATTTCACCGACTTCTGGTGCAATATTGAGTACGTTTAGACTAGAATTGATTTCGGTTTGAGCACCATCATCATCAGTTGCAATCGCTTTAATCTCAATAGGTCCTTCTTCCATTGGCGTGAAGGTACATGTAGGCTGCGTCAATCCTTCTTGGCAGTTAAGATCTGGCCATGAGATGGAAACCTGTTGTCCAGAAGGAGAGATTGTGTCAATGTCACCGCTGTCTGTTGCATCGATTGTGATTTGTGTTTCTACAGGAATCTCAGTAGGATGTGTGAGGTTCATGTAAGGTGCTCGGTTTAGAACTGTCACGTAATTAACGAGCGTAGTTGAATCCAATTCATCATCAGTGACGATGGTTGTTAGTTCCCATGCGCCACCATCAGTCCAATTCCAGGTCATTGCACAATCAGGTGTCGTAATGACATCGATAAGGCCTGCTCGAGATTCGATTTCAAATCGGCATTCGACATCTCCACCATCAGGATCGAATGAAGCTCGGGCATCAATAAAGACATCCTCAAAGGAATATTTTCCTGACTCGATGATTATACTGCCATTTGGAGTTCGTCCGATGAAAATATCAACACTGGCTTGATTGTTGCTTCTGTTCGCATCCCCTGCAACCAACTGGTCAGGGTCGACAGTAAATGTAAGACTTTGACTTCCAATAGTGGCTCCTTCAGGAACAGTCCAATCAACGTCGATTCGCTGTTCGCTGTAAGCATCAATAGCAGGAACAGCTTGTCGAATTGCTTCTCCACCTGGAACAATTACTTCCATCTCAGTTGATGGTGAAGTCAAAACACCACGGTTTTGTGCTGGTAAAGAGAAGGATAACAGGTCGCCAGGAAGTGCATTGTATCCAATTGATTTTGATAATGTTGCAACTTCACT
>CALBJF010000007.1 GCA_937892665.1 uncultured euryarchaeote
TCAATACTTGTCCACCTTGAATCTGCTACAGGTTGCACGAATAGCGACTGTAATAACCATTCGATTGAACCCATTCTTATTTTAGAAACTGATGGTTCGGATACATCGGGGGCTGTACTTGGTATCGATAGTGAAAACAATAGCATATACCTTCTCTCTGCGGGTTTTTGTATTATCCTTGTTCTTGTTGGATACATCTTTTTCAAGCGCCCCTAACGGTGGTTCACCATGACTGATACTTCCTTGTTGAAACGAATACGTCATCATCCTCTCTTTCAGTCATTTATGCTCTATTCTGCGTTTCGAGCAGTTTATGGAATTGGGATTTTGGTTGTGGCCTATTTCTTTGCAACCAGTACTGACGCTCCCTGGTGGGCGACTCTCCTGATCTTCCTTGCTTCAATGATATTCTCAAGAATTCTCTTTCGAACTCTCAAGAAATTCTCCAAGAAAGAGAATGAAACTCCTCAGCCTTTAGAATAAAATAGTTCCATGTGCATGGAGGTCTATGTCAGATTTCGACGATATGGTCTCAACGATGTGTTTGAATTGCGGTTTTCTCCTTGGAGAGTTTATTCCAGGAATGCCCTGCCCTCATTGTGATGAACCAATGGTATGAGTGACTTTTACATCATGAAGCTGAAAGATATTGAGAACTGCTTTTAGCGTTTCTTCATTGACATGTTCTGGAGGGTGGATGCCTGGTGCAAGTCCACATGCTTCAGTACCTAGTGTTGCAAAACGTGATGCAAGTGCATAGGTGACTAAGCCTGTTGTTCGTGCCATTGATCCATCACCGTCTTTTCCATAATCAGTTACAATCCATTGCTTTGAATCAGTTTTGCTCTCACAAGAGACGTTCATCCAAGTGAATTCTTCTCTTTGTGAATCATATTTCCAGGCCTTGAGAAGTTCTTCCTCTGGTGTTGAATGGCCTTCAGCAATCCATCTGTCAATGTGTTGAGGCCAACGAACGGTGTATTCTGCCATATCCTTAGCATTGATTGTATCAAGGACACTTCGAAGTCCATCTGTAAGGAAGGCTTCCATGCCGTCAGTTCCTTCAACGTCGATTTGATGACGTTCTGTTAGAGCTGGAACTTCTACAACGGTTTGATCTCTGAGAATACGTGCAGGTCTTGTGTATTCTTCGATGACATCTGATGGTGAAAATGGAGCCATATACGACCATTCATTGTCTGGCTCAGTTGGATTTCCTCCAACATGTATCGTCGCCTTCTCTAAGAATCCGAGTTCTCTTTGCGCATGGGCTAGAAGCATGTTGGACAGGCCAGGGGCTATCCCAATATCCCATATCATGGTGGAACCATGTTCCTTCGCAAGTACATCCAATTGCTGAGGATCTTCTGCTGTGAAGGCAAGATCGACGATGTTGTGACCACCAGTGACAAGCGAATTGCGGATGCCATGGCCGATCCTTCCAGGAAGCATATTGATGATGATTTCATCACCTTGAAGAGACTGAATATATTTCTTTGCATCTCCTTCTATAGATATTATGCTAGGGTTGTTTTTGATAGAGTTTGGTAGATTTAAATCGACTGCTACGACAGAATGTCCGTCATCAACGAGTCGTTGAACAACAAACTCTCCAACCAATCCGCATCCAAGTGCTACGATCGTTGTCATTCCTTACCCTCAGGGCGTAACACGTCGAGAATCTCTCGGGAATGGAATGACTTCTCGAATGTGATCTGCACCACTAAGCCAAGAGCAAACTCGGTCAACACCAAGTCCGAATCCACCGTGAGGCACTCCACCGTAACTTCGTGTATCGATGTAGAATTGGTATGCTTCTGGTGAGGTTCCTTCTTCAGCGAGGCGAGCAAGAATCTCTTCTTCAGACCATGTTCGTTCTCCTCCTCCGATGATTTCCCCATAACCTTCTGGTGCTAGAAGGTCGTGGCAGAGGACATATTTGTCATCCGTTGGATCTTCACGATGATAGAATGGTTTAGCAATCTTAGGATAATGTGTTAAGAAGTGAGGGACATCGAAGTCTTGTGTCAATATTTTCTCTTTGGAATAATCCAAATCTTGACCCCATGAAACGTCAACTCCTTTTCCTTGGAGGATTTCAACAGCCTCATCATATCGCATCCTTGGGAATGGTGTGTCCGCATAACGTCCAATAAGTTCTAAATCACGTCCAAGTGCCTCAAGTTCTGTGCTTCTCTCGCTAAGTAGTGTTGATGCAATGTGACGCACAACGCCTTCTCCATGAGCCATAACCTCTTCGTTTGTAGCCCAAGCAATTTCCATTTCAGCATGCCAGAATTCAGTGAGATGTCGACGAGTGCGTGACTTCTCAGCTCTAAAAGAAGGAGCGATGGTATACAGGCGCTCGAGAGCAGGCATTGCAGCTTCAGCATAGAGTTGCCAGGATTGTGTGAGGTAGGCTTTTCTTCCAAAGTAAGGGACTTCAAACAATGTTGAACCTCCTTCGACAGCACCAGCAACAAAGTTAGGTGCTTGATACTCGATGAAATCTAAGTCTCTGAAATAACTGTGAATTGCTCCAAAGACAGACGAACGCATTTTGAGCATTGTCGTCATTCGACTCGTTCTGAGGTACAAATGTCGGTTGTCAAGCAAGAACTCAGTTTCCCCTCCATCTGCAGCCTTCATGGCAGATTCAGTAATTGGGAAAGGTCGTTCTGGATCTACAGGTCCAATGATTTCAATTGAAGAAACAATCAGTTCATGACCTCCATCACTTCGCTCATCAACATTGACTGTTCCTTTGATGATGACAGAAGATTCAATCAATGCAGAAGCGATGGATTCGAATTGCTCATCCCCGACAGCGTCACGCTTTGCGACACATTGGATCGTTCCAGTAGAGTCGCGAAGAACAACGAATCGAATCTTATTGGAGCCTCGGGTTCTCTTAACCCATCCTTTCAGTTCTACTTCAGCGCCATCATGGTCGCCGTTTTGGACGTCACCAATCCAGATATCTTTGGCCATGAACGTCCGTTCATGTCATAGCATATCATGTTTGAAGTCTGAAGTTTTCCAACACATAGAGATTTGAGGGCTTGTTTAATCAAAACGGCGAAAGCATCAAACATGTCGAGTACAGTTTTCGGTTTGTGTCAAAAATAGTTGTGTACGCAATCGGAGGGAATGCCCTAGCGCCACCAGGCGGTGCTTCGGGTGATGAACATGCAATGATTCTGGCTCAAGTGATGAGTGATGTTGTTGATTTACTCGAAGCAGACTGGTCCGTTGTTCTTACACACGGAAATGGCCCACAAGTTGGCAAATTGATGACGATGGATGCGGATGTAATCCATACGATGGACGAATGGGTTGCAGCCACACAAGGCATGATCGGCCACACACTTTCCCTTCAACTCAATAGTATTCTCTCATACCGCCACCGCCCTGAACGAACAGCTGTGGTTCTGACACGTGTTCTTGTCGATGCTGAAGATGAGGCCTTTTCGTTCCCAACCAAACCCGTTGGACCTGTATTGAGCGCAGAAGAAGTCATGGCAAGAGATTGGGATATTGCAACGACAATCAATGGACCTCGTCGTGTTGTTGCAAGCCCTATGCCAATGAGTGTACTCGACATCGATGTGATTCGAACTCTCGTTCAGCAACGTGCAGTTGTTATCTGTGGAGGAGGTGGTGGAATTCCAATTATCAATGATGAGAAGCAATTCAGAGGGATTCCATCCGTTATCGATAAAGACCGTCTTT
>CALBJF010000008.1 GCA_937892665.1 uncultured euryarchaeote
AGAGTGTCTGGCTATTTGAGGGAGATTCGCTAAACGAAGCGGTTACATCGATGTCGACAGTTGTCGCTGGCGTGGACACGTCTTGAGTT
Source organism: uncultured euryarchaeote (assembly GCA_937892665.1). GTDB lineage: Archaea > Thermoplasmatota > Poseidoniia > Poseidoniales > Poseidoniaceae > MGIIa-L2. The sequence continues at coordinate 90 of CALBJF010000008.1, forward strand.
CCAGTAAGTTTGAACGTAATTTGCTGGGAACCAGTTGCTGAACCTGCGAGAACCACAGTAAATTGTTGTGAATCACCAGCAACCATATTTACGATATCTTCCTCAACCAATGATGCAGTTAGGCCTTCAGTCGTTTGAACTTCTAACCTATGGGAAAGTTGAACATTTCCTGTATTTGTCAAACGAACCTGAATGGTCCCAGACCCTGAATCATCTATGGTAGAAAGTCCGGTAATCTTCCAGTCAACCCCGCGACTTTCAGCGACCAGAAGGCTTGTTCCTTCAACGAGAGAAACATCAGCATCTGAAAGTGTGAAACTAAAATCAGGTTGGGAACCAACCTCTATTGTCGATGGTATGATGATGGAGCAAATAACTGGTACAACATCACCTGATGCAACCCGTGTAACATCGAGACAATCTCCGAACAGTCCTTGTGAAAGTGAGATGGAGACATCTGGTTCCCACACTGTTTCAGCATCATTGGTCAACAGCCATGTGAAGATGAGCTCTTGGTCGGCAGGATGAGATCCTGGACCAAATGGATGATCGAAGGTTCGACCATCTTCAAAGTCCAAACTCTTGAATGTTAATTCTGGCTGGGGTAATGCCAGAACTTCAAGATCGCTGCTCCATGAATACCGGTCTGAACCATTGTCGAGATTGAGTGTAAGTTGGCCTGAAAGGGCGTCCCCATTTCCAAGGATACTAATGAGGATATTTTTCGAATTATCTGTCCATGCCATTTCAAATGGCTGAAGGGATGATTGTACTTGCCAGCCAGTAGGTAGAACCATACTCGGGTTGAATGTGATGTCGACATTTCCACGGTTTTCAATCGTAAACAAGAGATTCAATGTGGCATCTGGGCGAGGCGTTCCAATGTTCGATTCGAGTACAATCTCTACTTCACGTACTTCCATGACGCGGATTGGAATGTCGATTTCCCACGTTTGAGAAGGGTCTGTTTGAGAGATAGCGGTTAGACGCACCATGCGTTCAGCACCTGCTGCAGTAGATACTTGTGGTGGGATGAATTGTAATTCCACATCCTTCTGACCTTGTTTCGTGATAAGACCTGTCGAACCGGAAGATGCGCCTGGTTCACTTCCCAGATCTTGGAATCCTGCACTCCATCCAGACGGGGCTTCCAAGAATAAATCGTATCCTATCTCTGTGTTTCCGTCGTTGTGGACTCGAACTGAAAGATTCGTCGGATTTGCAGGATGCACAGGAACAATTGTGTAGTCATACTCAATCCTGAATTCTGGAATGTTCAATACGTGGAGATACAATTGATATGGATACGTAATTGCATTATCAACATCAATTCCAACGAGATTAATTTCATACATCCCTGGCTCGGGGGCTTCTGGGTAAACGATCGTAACAGAAATTGAAGCCTTTCCTTTTCCTTGAAGAGTGAAATTTGATGCTGTCATTCCAACATACCAAGGCACGGTTGTACCATCAGAAACACGTGAAACGCCGAGGATGTCAATCGAGGCGTTTGTTTCCAACAACGCGGTATTTTCAAGTGTTAAATTCCAAGAAGCTGTTGTTTGACTCGCAAATTGAACGACTTGTTCAGTCACATTTGACGTGACTTTTACACCTGGTGCCGTCACGTCAACAATGGTGGTAAGGAGGTTATTGTTTTCTTGAATTTCATCAACCGTATCATCAGGATCAACCTTCAATTCAAGCGTTGCAGTTCCAGATTGAGATGGAGTCCAGTACCATGTTGACTGACGTGATGCGCCCGGATTGATGTCAACGGTTTTACGATCTTCTTCAACACCATCGATAACAAAGGCAAGATCAACCGATTCCGCTTTGATATTCCCTGCATTGAAGACCTCTGTCGTTAATCGAACTTGATCGCCAACTTGTGGAATTGAAACATTGAGGAGCATCGAATTAGCAACAACTTGAGGATCTGGACGTAAATCATTCACGCCCTGCCCAGAAACTGCAATAGCGAACGGTTGAGTATTGCTTCCACCATGCAGTCCATCTTTGACTCGAACAGTCCAAATTCCTTTCATTGCAGTATCAATAAGCACAACTTCGAGATTATTTACGTCGTCTTTGGTACCACCCGTTGTTGAACGTCCATTCGCAAAATCGTTGCCGAGATAAATCGTACCATCTGGCGATTCAACTTCTAAATCTAAATCGTTGACAAGTTGATTGTTGGAAAACCGACTTCCACGAGCATCAGACCATGCAAGGACTGTTTTAAGTTGTGAATTGGCAAATGTGACGTTGAAAACATAGGATTTCGATTGGCCTGTATTCGATAACATAGAACGGTCATCAACCCAAATACCGCGTCCCTGAGAAGGAGCAAGAGTTTCTTTGAGATTGACTCGCCCCCATCCTTCATCATTGTTCGGAATATCTCGAGTATTGATGTCCTGTGCACCAAGGACCAAGAGGGCTTTGATCAAGGCACCTTGCGGAGAAGGACGTTGAGCGATTTCAAGAAGATACTCACGAATGAGTGCTGAAGCACCAGCTGCGTTTGGTGTCGCCATAGAGGTTCCAGTATACTCGAGATACCATGTGGATTGCCAAGATGACCCTGCGGTGTCTTGTGCCTCTTGAGCACGACATGAGCGGACATAGCCGCCTGGTGCGATAATATCAGGCTTAATTCGCCCGTCATCGGTTGGCCCACGAGAAGATCCTGACATCAGATTATCAGGCGCTCCATTGTATCGGGCTTGGTGATTTCCAACAGTTACTGAATTTTTAGCAGTTGATGGAGACGATACAGTTCCTGCATTTGGACCATCATTACCTGCTGCGAACAATATTGTTAGGCCTTCAACACCATTGTAAACACGGTCGTAATTGTTGGCTCTATCATCGACATCTTCTGATTCAGAGGTATACTTACCCTGATTTGATGCTGCAGAAGAACCCCATGAATTCGTATGAATTCGAGCTCCTGAATTGTAGGCTGTGTTGAGAAGGTAATTGAGTGACGGAGATTGGAAGTTTCCTGTGTTATCATTCTCCATGGCTTGGAAGTAGAGTTCTGCATCCGGAGCCACGCCCGCATAGCCACCCTTTGTCCCATCTCCAAGAACAGTACATGCGACGTGTGTTCCGTGTCCAGAGTGCTTGTCAGCAGTGGAACCGTCTCCAATAACATCGAAATTTCCGACAACTCGAGTTCCGAAATCTCCATGATCTTCATCTAATCCGGAATCAGCAACTGCAACTATTTGTCCAGACCCATCAAGATCAGTTGTGAAGTAAGAACGCATTGTTGTAATCTTCATGTGATTTTTAGATTGGTCATTGCTGAAAGCCATTTGAGGCTCAAAACGCAACCACATAACAGAAGGTTGTCGAACGATGTCAAGGACATCATCGACTGAAAGAAGGCCTCTGTATCTTCCGTCATCCAGTTTGACAACTTCATCCATTGCCAAAATTGCAACATCATTGAGGTCTTGTTCAATACTAGATCCACTTGCATCATGTATGGAAATTACATCGAGAGTATGTTCACTTCTCCACCCTTCAAGGCGCACTTCTTGTCCGTAAATTGCTGCAGTTTCTTGTTCGAAGAGCATTGCATCAAGGAATACATCATCGAGGAACATGGCCAATGGAACGAGAAGTTGACCTTCGATTCCATCGACATTCATTACCGAATCAAATCCATCAACTGTCCCTTGTACGAGTAATCCGGATGGTGAAATATATTCTCTGACTTCGATACCCTGTACTTCGGATAACTCAGAACGCACATCGAGGAGGTTACGTTCATTATTCACAAGTAGAAGCCGCACATCATTACGGGGTTCAAGAACATCACTGGAAAAGGGTCGTGAAGTCTCGAGTCCGTGTATGGTAAAAACTCCTATTCGGGAGTTTGCCTCAACTGGTCGTTGTTCCTGAACAATGGTTGCATCGAGTTCTCCAACAAAGTCAGAATAAGCATCTGTTCGAATAGAGAACTGCTCGAATTCATCAGCCACAAGTGCAGATGGTTCATCTTCTTCGGATTGAATAAGACTACTCCAAGGACTCAACAAAAGAATCAGCAAGATTCCGAGTGCTGGCCTCCATTGGTGTCTCATCACACTTCTCCTCCGTTACAAGACGCATTTATCGGTATGGGTAGTGTGTTTCCACGAATATCAAAACAATTTGGTTGTCGTTTCACAGTCATCAACGAAACGTTCTGATGCCCATTCACCGACAGCATGTGACCATGACTCTGTATGGACTCTGTTATCAAAAGATGTCCAAGTAACAGAAACTTCCAGTATGTATTCGTCCCAAACAGTATAGCCAAGAACAATCATTTCCAGGTCATCCCCTGCAAGAGAGGAATGTGCTGCGACTTCATCAACATCAATTCTCATCTCCTGAATCAGATTACCAAACTCATCTTGGAATTCAACCTGGACTGTTACGTCAGTAATAGCACGACTTCCATCATTGTATAACTCGGACATGATCAGATGCCCACCTCGTTGCATGTAGATGGTTTCAACTTCCACATCATCGCGAGGAAGAACCCAGTACCATCCACTGGCAATTAATCCAACAAGAAGAAGCATGATCAAGCCTGCAATAGCAACACGGGCAGGATTGATGTTTCTGATTGTGTCCTTGATGAAAAGAGCTGCTTGTTGGGCTTGCATGTATGCCTCTGCTTGTTCTGGATCGTCGAGATCCAATCCCATTGCAAAAGCCTCTTGCCGTTGAGATGATTCCAACAAACCGAGAGGTTTTGAGGAGATGATATCGTCCTCATGCACAACAAGTTCATCTTCCATCTTATCACCCAAAGATCATTGCTAATACAGATGCAACACCTGACGTAATTGGTTCAACAACCAATATGTGTCGTGTTTCAACAGAACCGCCAGTAAGAGTACTCACAACGGATAAATCTGTAACGACGCCATTCACACCTATCGATGTTGAAGTTGGAATGAAACCAGTAAACTGAGCATCGAGAAGAACACCTCGTCCATCGACTTCGAAGTCACCCATTATGGGAACGTATTCACCAGGTTGAAGGTGGACTTCCGCACTAGAAACGAGACGCCCTGTCGTGATATCATCGATTATGATGACTGGATATCCAAGTGGGCGATGAATTGTGATCGTGGCACCTTTGAGGTCCTCTCCTATGATTTCAAGACGATCGAGGAAAACGCCTGGTGCTCCAGGGACGTTGGTTTGTCGCATGTAGAGCTCTTCGACTCCATCGCCGGAACTCACAATTCGAACACCCCAATCATCTGTTGTTTCCAACTTGAATGTTCGTGGTAAATTTGTAGCCATCATCAGAGTATCGCCTTTTGCGTCAATGGCTCGTCCAGACGCTTCAATATACATATCCATCTTATCAGAATTAGAAGCATAATCCAGGGTCATCATTCCTTGGAAAGAAGCTTCTTGTCTGATGTCAAGTCGTTGGTCAGGCTCGGCTGCAAGGCGCATTTCCGAGGGTACATCTCTGAAGAATGTTGTAGCAGGCCACCAGAATCCATCGACAAATCGGTGCTGTTGAATCATCATTGATTGAACACTCGTATCTCCCACGCGGAATTCCTGAGGAACATCCACATCGAGCAACAAAACGTCTCCAATTGTCGAAGAAAACTGAGTTTGTTGAGGAACTCCTACGAGGAAAGTTTCCGCACGTACCTTGTTTTCTTTATCATTGAAAACAGCATAAATATAATCTAATCGTTGCCCAATATCAAAGCTCATATCTACAGACAATCGAGGGACAGTGAGATTCTCTTGACGCGAGAATAATGCAGTCACTGATACATCTCGAGAAGTCGATGTATCTAATCCAAAGATCTGAAGATCAACCGAAGACTTCTGAATACCATCCATGGTCAGATAGAATCGTTCTTGTGCTGGCAGCCAGTCCTCGAGATTCATTTCAAAATCATAGGTTGGAACTTCATCAACCAGGGTAAATATGTAATCGATTTCAATGCGTCCAGAAGGCAACTGAGGAAGCCAAGTGCGAACATGCCAACTTCGTCGAGTTTCAAATGTAATGCCTCCGTCTTCAAGCAACTCTACATCAATACCTTTGAGTTCTCTTTCGGTGAGCAACCCATCATCAAGGGATTCAATTAACGTATTCGCAATGCTAAGATTTACCTGAGTAAATTCTTGTCGAATGATCTCTGCTTCGGACTCCTCAATAATGTAATCGCTGAGAATATCAGACACAATTGTTCGACTGGATTGAGTAAATTCTGGGAGGCGGGAGAGGTTGAAATCGAGTACTGTTCGCTCTGTTGCTTGAATGTCAAGACCGTGTTGCCATTCTGGCGTTCCAGTAGGAACAGACCCCTTGCGCATGTCTGCTGTAAGATCGAAACTTTCTCCTGTCACCATGTCTAATCCATAAGCAACATCAGCTTGCTCTCCTGAGGAGTCCCCGACATCAACTACGAGTTCGTACACAAGATCATTGACTAGACTGCCCAGCCCAACCACGTCTCCTAAGAAGAACGAAAGGGCTTCAACTCCTTCTCCTTCACCGAAGTCGGGCAATTCAATACCACTGGAATCGACATCACTCGGAAGAACGATTTCCAGATTTGCTGGCAAAGGATCGAGTCGCATCATTCCATTCAAACCAAGGAATGGATCGTCATAGTTGCTGACATCTTCCATGACAATATTGAACGGGCTTGATGTTTGTCTTTGCAACGAATATCGTGCGCTTCCTTCCGGTCCGGTTGCATTCGGATTTAGCGGTGAAAATCGTTGCACGGACTGTACGTCAGAAATGCGTACGCTCAAAGAAGCCTCTGATGTATCCGTATTAACCCAGAATCTGAAATGGTCTCCATCCATAGTTAACGGCGTAGTAGCGTTGGTCATTTGAACCGTGATTGAATCGATAGGCGTATCAGCAGCAAATCCGATGGAATCACCCAAATTCAGTTGGAAAGCCGCTGGTAAGCCCTCTAAACGAATTGCATTGCGTTGTTTGCCCTCTTGTCCACCATAAGTGATGGTTCCGATTGGTTCACTTGCAGAGTAAACGAGTTTGCTCGGATCTTGGACGACAGTAAGGTCTCCGGGCCGATTGGAGATTCGGGCTGATTGACTGGTTACGTTGACGAGATCTGCGCCATCGTGACGAATGTGCCCAATCAATAGGGCACCTGATTGTTGTCCGATTAATTCAAGAGTTCTTTCACTCGTAATCGCATCAAAGGATTGGAATACTCTGGATATATTTGAAACTCGGATGCTCATTGCCACAGGAACCTGTGGAGAGACTGGGCCGTCTCTTCCAGCGATTGTAGCAATCGAAGTGTCTTCAGAAAGGAGAATGTGATCAGAGGAAGT
>CALBJF010000009.1 GCA_937892665.1 uncultured euryarchaeote
CGTGTTGCAAAGAAACAATTGATGCGCATCGCCTGGGAACAAGCCGGAAAAGATCTTGCTGTTCTCGAAGAACTCTTCGATGGAGCAATTCAACCTGCTCTCGTTTCTACTGCAGACTACAATTCGTTCGAGGTTTTTTCAGAACTCAAGAAGACAGAAGCTGGCCGTGCTGCTAAGCCTGGTGATGTTGCTTCAGAAGACATTATTGTCGAAAAGCAAGACACAGGTATGCCGCCTGGTCCTATCGTTGGGGAATTGAACACCGTTGGAATTCCTGCTAAGATTATGGGCGGTACCGTCCAGATTCAGAAGCGCCACGTTGCACTCAAGGCTGGAGAAGTCTTCGAAGGCGACCTTGGTATGCTTCTTGGACAAATCGGAATCAAGCCAATTGTTACTGGTCTACGTCTTTGTGGAACCTATGAAGATGGTGTTGTTTTCTCACCATCGACACTCGACATCGATTACGAGCAGTTCGGACAGGACTTGATTGGAATGGCTGCAGGTGGATTCAACCTCGCATGCAACATCACATGGATTACATCACAAACCATGCCAACATTACTCGCTAAAGCAAGCAGAGAAGCGCTTGCTGTTGCACTTGAGGCAGCGATCGCAACCGCTGAAACCCTGCCTCACTTGATTGGAAGAGCCCACCGCAGTGCCGTTGGTATTGCAGGCTCTCTAGATTCCTCCGCCCTTGACGACGAATTGGTCGCAATGCTCGGTGCTGCTGCTTCAGCAGCAACCGAAGCTGCAGCCGCCGTTGAAAGTGCGTCTGAAGCCCCAGCCGAGGCAGAAGAAGAAGAGGAAGAAGAGGAAGAAGGGGGCGGCTTTGCCGGCCTTGGAGATCTCTTCGGCTGAACACAACACAAAATATTGAGGTGAAATGAAATGGAATACGTTTATGCTGCTATGCTACTGCACGCTGCTGAAAAAGAAATGACCGAAGACAACATCACAGCTACTCTGAAAGCTGCTGGTGTAGATGTAGATGCTTCCCGAGTTAAGGCACTTGTTGCTTCACTCGCTGGTGTCGACATCGCCGAAGCAATGACCCAAGCGGTCGCCGCACCAGCTGCTGCAGCTGCACCGGCTGCTGCTGCTGCTGACGCCCCTGCCGCTGCTGAAGAAGCAGAGGAAGAGGAAGAAGAAGCAGGTGGCTTCGAAGGTCTTGGCTCCCTATTCGGTTGAGTACAATACAAACCATCGCTCCAGATCCTTGATGCCGAAGGCATCGAGAGATTCTCCAAGCGTTGCGTGGAACTCAACAAGAGGAAGTCATCTCATCCTATGATGAGATTCGCGCAGCGTAACATCGCGTCGCATGGTTCTTGCCATATTGCTTAGTGCGCTAAGCATGGTGCGACGAAATACGCTTGATTTTGAACTGAGTGTTACACCAGTCGAATGCATACGATCTCTTCGAACATTATGCGATGAAAAGGGTTGGAAACTTGAACGACATGAAGGCTCTCGCCTTGTCGATCGCTTTGCAATCATCATGCCTATGGCTCAAACTGCTCGAACGCTGGGATTACGGGTTCTTGATGGTCCACTGACTGGATTAGAATTGACAACGTGGTCAGAAGTACGTGGTTCTGCAGGAGCAGTCCATCTCACATCCTGGATTCTTCCAGGTGGTTCTGGTCATCCTCAAATTCAACATCTCTTACAGCATTGGGTTTCTCGATTACCGAGATGTCCATGGCGTTGGACGTTTGGAGAACGATCGAAGATTGGATATCTCCTTCCAACATGGAAAAAATCACGTAAATCCTTTACAGCATTAGGATTCAATACGGCGAAAGGAGCATGGCCATACGAAGCCCCTGCTCCATGGTTATCCAGTAGTGATTTGGAAGAAGAATAATTCACATTGAACCGAAATGCATAGAGGTCACCACCCCTTGCATTGTAACAGGAGGACAAGAATATGGGCTTCATTGATGACATCCAAGTTGATCGAGACCTCCAGATTCAGACAGCATGTGTTGCATTTTTCCTCCTCATTTTCCCACTCTACTTTTTCTCAGTCGCTGCAGGAGCAGTTAGTCCAGCAGGAATGGGCGGCGTAGGAAAATACTCAGTAAGTGGAGAGATTACCTACATTGATTTTGATGAAGGTGGTGAATACATCGCTGATGGAACATCACTCACCATCGACCTCAATACTGATTCACTAAGCGATATGGAACAAGAGATGAACATCGTAGGCGTTCTTGTTTCAATGACGTATGATGAGGATGAGCAAGGAAGACCATTGCCACTCTGCGGTTCCCAAACTGCTGGTGATACAATTACAGGTTCCGCTACTCATCTGAACTTTTCGAATTCTGCTGATGGGCAAAACAGCGGGGGTAGCGGCGCACATGAAGCTTCAACTATCTGGTACAACTCCTCAATGATTGGTAGTGACGTAGAGGGACTTTCAGAAACCTCAATCGTTGAACAGCTCGATGCTAATGGAGCAGGTCTAGGAGATTATTCCATTGAAATTTCAGTTTCAGCAGCAGGAGATACTTGTACTAATCCGTTCGGCGGCCAAAATGAAGACAATGGAGAAGACGTCTCCTACACAATCCAACTCATCGTTCTCGATTACACAATCGTTCCCTTCGTTGATATCGAAAACCTCTGAGAGATAGACATGAAACGAGTATTCTTTCCTGGGTTTGTTTTACTTCTCTTCCTGAGTGGTTGTACAAGTGATGCTGTAATCGAGGAGCCTCTTGGTGAAGGCGGTCCAGTTGCCGAACCATTCCCTTCCTGGTCAAGTTCTTCGCACAATTCCGAGGAATTTAATGGCTCAATGTTCGAAAATGAGTCGTATGTGGCATACTTCTCAGCCCCTTGGTGTGCTCATTGTGAGGAAACCTTGGATGCTTATGATCAAACGCTTCCAGAAGGGAAAATGATGGTGTTTTCATACGATGGCCGAGAAGATTACAGTGATATGAACGGATGGCACAACAAAACTGAGACGAATCTTAACCGAACCGTCGATCGTCCATTTATGCTCAATCCTTCGTTAGCAGAGGAGGTCAATTTATCCAACATTCCTTTTGTCCTCTTTGTCAATGAACAAGGCTACGTTCATCATATCGAAGTTGGAAGAATCACCGATGTAGAGGCTATTTCTGAACTTTGGAATGGAACCCTTACTGCTACAGTTGATGATACTGGCTATTGGAATTAAGCCAGTAGTTTGTCAATATTGATGATTGAACTTACTCTTGAATCAATGAGGCTTAGCATTTGTTTGAGCTTCTCTTCATTCACTGCTTCAACTCTCATGACAAGAATTGCTTCTGTGTTTGATTTACGGGCAAGATACCATCCTTGTTGTACACCATCTTCTGTGAACCGTACGCGTACACCGTCGATGGTTGATGATTCATGATCTGCAAATGCTTCAGTAATTGCAGCAACAATCTCGAGTTTCTTTTCTTCTGGACATGGGATTTTGACTTCACCAGTTGTTGGAAGGTTAGGTGCGAGGCGATTGAGCTCTTCGCTGAATAATGCATCTCTTCTGGACCAGAGTTCGAGGATTCTTGCTGCATTGTAAAGTGAGCAATCAAATCCGTACCAGCCTCGGTCAGCCATGAAAATGTGACCGCTCATTTCTGCCGCCATCAATGCATCAGAGTTCTCAGCAAGAACTCGTTTCATGAAGGAATGTCCTGTCTTTGCCATCATAGGTCTTCCACCTGCTTCTATGATTGCCTTCTCAACATTCATTGAACATTTGACATCATAGATGAGCAAATCTTTGCCTTCTTCTGTACCTACTACATCGTCTGCAAGAAGGGCAATAAGTCGGTCTGGATAAACGAAGTTTCCTTTCTCATCAACTGCACCAATTCGGTCACCATCGCCATCAGCACCTAATCCGAGTTCGTATCCATTATCGACGACTGCTTTCGCAAGGTCAATCATGTTGTATTCTCGAGTAGGATCTGCTCCGTGATTTGGTTCAGTATTGTCCCAATCACAATACAAGTCAATATGTTCTGCCCCAATCATATCGAGGAGTTTTGACATTGCAGGTCCTGGAACTGCGTTGCCACAATCGACTGCGACTTTTACTGGACGAGCGAGTGTTCCTGTTGAAGCAACGATGGCTTTCAGGTATGTGTCTTCGTGAGGATGATCAATGTGTTCTCCTTGACCATCAGTAAAGTTGCCTTCTAGGAATACGCCCTTTAATTCTTGAATCTCTTCACCTGCAAGAGGTAATGTCCCTCTGCACATCTTGAATCCGTTGTGTGTTGGCATTGGAAGGTGGGATGCTGTGACCATAACGCCACCATCAACAGGTAATGTCCAACAAGCATGATACAAACATCCTGTTGAAACAATACCTAGGTCGAGAACTCGAACACCCGAATCAACAAGCCCTTGAATAAGATTTGAAGCATATCCAGGACTTGATTTACGAATGTCTCTTCCAACTGCAAATGATTCGCATTCAAGATACGTAGCGATTGCTCTTCCTAGGCGATAAGCAAATTCATCCGACAATTCTTCACCAGATAATCCGCGAATATCGTATGCTTTGAAACACGATTCGGGCCATTCATTCATATCGAGGCCTGAGAGTGATTGTTTTCAAGAGTTTGGAATGCATCCACTAGGAGTCTCTTCAGTGTATGCCTTTGATTCAATACTGTATTCATAGTTATTTTCAGCTACTTTTTCTTTCAGTAAGAGCGAACATGCATCCGCATCAACATCTTGTTCTACCCCATCTATGGACACTGATTTCCACTCCCACCACATAGCGTTTTCATCTTCACTTAGTGTGTATGTTACTTCTTGAACGATTATTCTCGAAGTAAAATAATTATCTTCACCGAGATATTGAACTGTCGAAACGATTGTAAGAATGTCACCATTTGTAGTCCAACTCGAATCTTGATAAATCTCGTTGGTCATGGTACCATCTCCTCTGAAATCAAAGAGTTGCCCGTCACCTTTGACCCAATCGCCTTCAAGAGGTCCTGCAGGAGATGGGATCATGAGAACGAGAATAATTGAGGTAATGGTTAGGACTGCAACTAGACCAGAAAAAATCACTTTTCTATTGATATCGACTTTCTTTATTTTGTCTGCTAAAGGATGTTCTCTAAGATATCTGACAAACTCCGGCGGCTTATTTTTTACCTGCTTAGGAGAGAAGTATGTATCGACAAGATCAGAATTACGTGAACCTTTTTCTTCTGAAGAGGCTGTTGTTTTTATCTTGGAACCCTCTGAGATATCGATATCGATTTCACCCAAAGTAATCACGCCAATGTAGGGGCAATCTCTGGGCAACTTTTACATCGGCCCTTTGCCTTGTGTTTATCTTCATATCTCTTGCAGCATTTGGATTTTACCTTTCTCTTCTTTTTTCCAGAGCAGTTCTTCTCGCAACCGCCGCATGAACTTCTTTTTGCGAGCTCAAGGATTGTGAAATCGGAGTTCATGAGTTCTTCAACTTTCCATCCACAGAATGGGCAAGCAATCCACCCTACATTCAATGAATTGGCGCATTGTTTACAGGTACTCATAGGACTCCCCACTAAGCGCTCTACTTTAGGCCACCCTAAAAGTTTTAGTATGCCCTAAAAGCAGGAGATACTACTCAGAGAGCCAATTTGAGGGGAGAAGGTGCAAATGTCGAAGTATTTCCTCCTTCCAATCATCGTTATCACGTGCTTAGTAGCCCCTTCTACTCAATTCGGAAATACTTCTGTCTGGGATGATAGTGTTGATCCAATAAACACTTCCGGAAGAGATTCCGACTACTGTGAGGATACATACGAATACGACCAAGCAGGTTGTAATGCAGATTCTCAATGTGAATGGGATGATGAGGATTATGAATGCGATGATTCTGATGATTCTGATGATTCTGATTCCTCAGACAGTAGCGACAGCAGTGACAGCAGTAGCAGCGGTGGCTCTAATCAGAATGGTGATTCTGGAGGTTCAAATGATGGAGGTACTCAACCCGTTGACACGGATGGGGACGGAACCAATGATGATGCAGATGATGATGATGATGATGATGGAGTGAATGACCTCTATGACGCATTCCCACTCGACTCAAGTGAGCACCTCGATTCTGATAATGACGGAATTGGCGATAATGCAGATCCCGATGATGATAATGACGGCGTCAACGATAACAATGACGCATTTCCTCTTGATTCCCGTGAGCAATCAAATTTTGATGGTGACAACATGGGTGATAATGCAGATCCTGACGATGATAATGATGGCGTTGATGATTACTATGATGCGTTTCCGTTCGATGTACAGGAACAGTACGATAATGACGGCGACGGAGTTGGGGATAACTCCGATATCGATGATGATAATGATGGTCTGAACGACCTTTACGACGCATTCCCCTTTGACGCATTAGAACAATATGACAATGATGGAGACGGTATTGGCGACAATGCAGATCCTGATGATGACAATGATGGTGTTAATGACGATGAAGATTCAGATACTGAAGAAGTAGAAATCGTTTATGATAATGACAATGATGGTACTCCAGACGATGAAGATTCAGATGATGACAACGATGGTGTACTTGATGACGTCGATTTGTACCCGTTTGATGCGACTGAGAGTTCTAATTTTGATGGTGATGCAGTAGGCGATAATGCTGACAATGATGACGATAATGATGGATTTAACGATTCAATCGATATTTTCCCGCTCAATGCAGCAGAATGGTCGGATAATGACGGCGATGGTATTGGCGATAATGCCGATAACGACGATGATAATGACGACATTCCAGATTCTGAAGACGCATTCCCATTCGATTCTAGTTTCTCTCGAGATTTCGATAGAGATGGCTTAGATGATGAAATCGATAATGATGATGATAACGATGGAGTCAAGGATAATTTCGATCCATTCCCGTTGAATTCAAGTGAATGGCTAGACACTGATATGGATGGTATTGGAGACAATGCAGATCCTGATGATGACAATGACGGCTTTATCGACATCTTAGATAAATTTCCAAAATATGCTGGATTTAATACGGACCAAATTCCAACAAGTTCGAACGACAAATCTTCTGATTCCGAATCTATTTTTGTTGGTGGAACTGCAATTATCCTTCTTTTTACCACTTCGCTAGTACTTAGCGTAATCTTTGGAGTGAAGAAGCTAATGGAAGTCAGAGATTCTCAACAAGAATTAATGGAAGAAACAAGCCAAACCAAACAAGTCAACCCTGACAAAGAAGAGGATGTGATACAATGAATGAACAATTATTGATACTATATGGAACTGAAACTGGAAATTCTGAACTACTGGCAATGGATGCTCAGAGAGTTGGTAAAGAAGCAGGTATCGACTCGAGTATTTTCCCTATGGATGAAATAGATGCTAACAAGATACAGCAGCACAAGTGTTGCCTCCTCATTTGCAGTACTTGGGGGGATGGCGAACAACCAGACAATGCTCAAGATTTGTATGATGAAGTTTCAGATCTTGATGCTGGATCTTTATCGGGCATAAAATACGCCGTCCTTGCACTTGGCGATACTGCATTTGATTTATTTTGTGAAGCGGGCATTCAATGGGACGATATCATGGAATCGAAGGGGGCTTATCGTCTCCATGAGCGTATAGATTGTGACACTGATTATGATGATTATTGCGAAGAATGGATAGAGGAATTTTTCCAAAAGATGTAATCGAAGGGATGATGTTCTATGGGTACTGTACAGAAATTGCTTGATTTAGATTTGAGAAAGATTCTGAATCCAAAAATTTGGCTTCTTGTTGTCCTCATTTCCCATACATTGTTGGCAACTCTGATTCCTCTTTTAAAGTCTGAATTTGATAGTATAGAATTCCAAGCAGCATCTTATGGCCTCCTCATTTCTGTTGTTCTTGCGAGTATCTATTTCATGACAGATGGGAAAGAGCAAGCTCGATTGACTGCGTTGATAGCAGGAGCAACATTCCTGTGGATTATTATCTCACTGATTTCAAATCCTTCAAACAATTTCGATTTAACTGCAAAAATGGAGCCTCCCTTTTTGTATAAATTCTCATTCGACATTGAATTAGCCCCTCCAATCCTATTTTGGGCTGTTCTATCATTGAGTGGGTTTGTATATTGGAATGTTGAAGAGGAAAAACTTGAACAATCAGGAGAATAACGAGGTTTTTGTATGCATTTCTATCTACCAGGGTCAATCGCAGGAATCATCATATTCCAAGTAGCAATAATTGCTCCAGTTATGTTTAAGACACTCGACATAGAGACGTTTGGAAAAGTAATTCGTAAGATTTGGCCGAAGTTTTTCATTCTCCTATCCATTCTTGGAGTAGGGTCTATCGCAGCATCTTATCTCGAAACGGATTCGATGTACTTACTTTCAATTTCGATCTTCACCTTCGTTGCTTGTCTACTGTGCTATGCGATTATACCCGCTACAAATCGTGCATCAGATAGTGGTGATCAGAAGCGATTCAATGTGTTGCATAAAGCAAGCGTATATCTCACAGTAGCCGTTTTACTACTGAATATCGTGTATCTCTTCTTGTGATGACTTCAATCCTCTTGAACCATCAAAAGAAGTCTCAGTCTACAACAAAAAGACGGACTGTTGCAATAATTGAGAGTAGGATTATTGCATAGAGAAGCACATCAACATACCATGCAATTCCCAGTAGTAGTCCAACTGGTAAGACGTAAAACTTCAGCAGAAATGGCCATGTAACCAGTCCCTCGGGAGGCTCCTCCAAATAAGGTGTACCAGGCATATTGTTTCCTCAAGATTGGACGCCTTGGACGACAATTTCAACAAGAGCACCTTTTGGTAATGCTCCTGCTTCGAATGCAGCTCGTGCTGGACGTATATCCATGTCTTCGACCCAAGCACCATACACTTCGTTCATTGCAGCATAATCTTCGATTGTATCGAGAAGAACTTGAGCGAAGCAGATGTCTTCTTTCTTGAATCCACCAGCATCGAGCAATGCATCGATTTTAGCGAGTGCGCCTTTGGTTTGTGATACGATATCATCACCCTGATCTATCGAAATTTGTCCAGACAGCCAGAATTGATTTCCTGCTTTTACGCCTGGTGTATACGGTCCAAAGACTTTCATTCCATCCAATGTAATTGGTTCTTTCATAGCCCTGCTAATGTTTGGATGCTCATAGACATTAACCATGAGCGCTTGGCAAAGTTATGCGCACATGCTGGGTGTTTGATCATCCTGCTCATGTGCGTCTCCTCGCTCCTTTTCTGCGTTCAGGAAGTGCAACAGATGTCATTGTTGCAACAAATCGCGAGGAAGTACGTCAATTGATGGAATCCAGTGAGGGTGTTCTTCCAAGACGTCAGATAATCTGGGTTGATCGACCTGTAGGAAAAGGACGCTTTCAAACTGCTTGGAAACGAATGCGAACAGTTCGCAAAGAACTTAGAAATGCAGCAAAGAGCGGACACAGGTTCGAGCGAATTGTTTCAGTAGGGGCGCCTCTTGAATACGAGTTGCAAAGAAGCT
>CALBJF010000010.1 GCA_937892665.1 uncultured euryarchaeote
TTGGAAGCGAATCCAGTGCGCTTACAATCGAAGTCGATCAAAACGAAGGGACAAATGTCTACACAATGGTTGAAATTGACGAAGGTGATAATGACGAAGAAGAGTCTGTTGTCTATGTCTACCATGTCTTTTCATTCATGGCATCTGGTGGTGGAGATGCAATCAGCTGGGACTTTGGTGATGGTACAACAGGCGTAGGTTCCGAAATAGAGCATCAGTTTGAAGACCCAGGAATGTACACCGTAACATCAACTTCTATCACATCCGAGGAAGTCTACACATCAAGCATTGAAGTGCTCGTTCATCTCGAAGCATCTGTAGAAGTCGACAACATGGAATGTGCTTGTGCTCCGACAGGGAAAGACACGACCATCGATCTCCTCGCACTTCCTGGAATGATGTCAATTGAAGGATACCTTACTGTCGAACACGATGGAAGCAGTGAATCATGTACACAGAGGAATCCATTGCAAGAATGTCATCTTCGTGTCATTCTCGAGCGTACTGAGGCTGGAGAAGTTGTCTCTCAAGACGTTCTCTATGATTCAACTTTTAGAACCAACGAAGTCGTCATTGACTTCGACCTTCAAGACATGACCTTCGAGCAAGGTGATGGCATGAACCTCAGACTTGAAACCGATCAACTAAGAGATTGGCACAAACCAACAGCAGACTGGTCGTCAACAGCACCAGTCGTTGCTTGATACTGAGAATCATCAGTACGTGTAGAATCCTTCGCCAGATTTACGGCCTAGTTTTCCTTCCTCAACCATCTGGATTAACAGAGGTGCGGGAGCGTACTTCTCTTGCTTGAGTCCATCATAAAGGACATTCATAATGTGAAGGACTGTATCGAGTCCGATAAGATCTGATAGAGCTAATGGTCCAATTGGATGGTTCATTCCAAGCTTCATGATTCCATCAATAGCTTCTGGTTCTGCAACGCCTTCTTGAAGGGTTAGAATCGCTTCATTGAGCATTGGGCAGAGAATCCTGTTCGAGATGAAGCCAGGTGAATCATTGCATGATAATGCAGTCTTCCCCATCTGAGCAGATGCTTCTATGACAGCAGCATTTGTTTCAGTACTCGTCTTATCTCCATTAATGACTTCAACGAGTTTCATGATTGGAACTGGATTCATGAAATGCATTCCAATGACTCTGTCTGGTCGATTAGTAGCATCAGCAATTGTACTGATCGAAATGGAGGAGGTGTTCGAAGCAAGGATTGTTTCTGGCTTGCATATTCCATCCAGTTCAGCAAAGATGGATGTTTTCAAATCAAGAATCTCAGGAACTGCTTCGACCACTAAATCACAATCAGCACAAACACTTCGGTCTGTTGCTAAGGAAATCCGAGCAAGTGTTGCGTCTGCATCTTCTTGGCTCATGCGTTCTTTTGAAACAAGTTTAGTCAATGATCGTTGAATGGTTGCCAATCCTTTGTCCACATATTCTTGTTCAATGTCGATCATGATGACGTCATACCCTGCTGCTGCTGCAACTTGTGTAATTCCGTTCCCCATTTGTCCTGCGCCGAGTACGGCGATGCGCTCTATTGCCATGGTGCGAACCAAACGGAGGGAATAGATGAACTTGCGGTTTCACAAAGTAGCCCGACTCGGATTTGAACCGAGGTCGGCGGGACCAAAACCCACCATGATGGACCACTACACTATCGGGCTGTAACCCATCGGCGCACGTAGGTGTTTTTGTTATTGTCGGCTCGATTATCTCATTCGAGGAGATATGCGAGGTCTGTTTTGTCTGTGGTTTTCCTTGCACTCGAGATGAACTCGGATAAATCAATATCCTGTTGCGTGTATCGAATGGCTTGCAAACCCATGTCGAGTTTATCCATTGTTTTGACAAACTTGGCCTCTTTAGTTGTAGCAGATTCATATTCATCGAACAAGTCTATCCATTCGGGAGCCAAAGCCAACATTGCTTCTCGTTCAAGCCGATGCTTTTCTTCACCACGGATGTCATCATGTGGTGTTAAGTCTCCAACAATTACTTCTGCTAAATCATGAACGAGACACATCGATAAGACTCGCGATAGATCAAGTTCCTTTGGACAGAGTTTGAGTGCTAAGGTTGCCATTCCCCACGAATGAGCAGCAACTGACTCTGGCTTATTCACGCCAGCACGAACCCATCCAGTGCGGTCTACATCCTTCAAGTGCAACATCTGCAATAATTGGTCTCGCATGGTTGTGGCACCGTACGAGTCCTCAAAACCTCTGTGGCTGTAGCACCTTCATGCACGTAGGTATTCCCGATTGGTGGAGTGACGGTTTGACTCATCTTGGTCAAGATCCTATTATGGGGAAGTTAATCGAGGAATATGGTGCAGATGGATTGAAAGGAAAAGGAGATTTGTTCAACACACTTATTCGTTCAATTGTTGGTCAACAAATCAGTGTTATCGCTGCAGAGAGTATTTGGAATCGTTTTGTGGACTTGGTTGGCAAAGTTGAACCGGATAATGTTTTGAAATTCAGTAAAGAAGAGATTGCATCATGTGGCATAACACGCCCCAAGAGTGGATACATCCTCGGATTAGCTCAATCTTCAAAGGAACTGCTGGAGTTCCCATTTGACTCGTCCTCAATTGAAGAAATTCGTAAGCATCTCATACAATTCAAAGGCATTGGGCCATGGACTGCTGAGATGGTCATGATTTTTTCTTTATGCTTACCAGATATCTATAGTCCAAAGGACATCGGACTTGTTAATGCCATTAAGAAACTCGATTCTTCAATCACTACAATGGATGAAGCAGAAGAAAAGGCCAAACAATGGAGTCCTTACAGAACAATGGCATGTTGGTATCTATGGTGTATTCTCGATCCCATACCAGTTGAATACTGAAGGCGAATGTGCTAATTATCTCTAACGTCTAGCCTTAACATGGTAGGGGAAGAAAAACAACAATCCCCGATTTTGGATTTTCTGAAGAAGACCAAAACTCAAATTGCCGATCTTTCGATAAAGGCTGCAAATGCTACAAAAACCTCGATTAACACAACTTCTGAGGCCATTCAAGGTAAGGTACTCGAATCCAAAGAGCGCTCAAAAAAGAAGAAAGAAGCTAAACTTGAGTCTATAAAAAATGAGATTAAAGACGACGGTTACATCGATTTGGCGCCACCAATGATGGTTCTGCCTAACGTCGATACAGACCAACTCAATGTTCTTGATGCACAAACAGATGCTCAGATTCAAATTGTTGAGGAAATGATTCGTCTCAGTGAGAGAGTTGATTCATTAGAACGGAGGATTGTTTTAATTGGGGAAGCGAATGAAAGCAGACTCGCAAAAACCAATGGAAAGTCTTCCGATGCTCAAAAGAAATCAAAAACATTCATTGCTGAGCGGACAAATATCATGGTTGAGGTACTCCATATCATGGGTGCATCTCTTTTACTACTCGTCTCACTCTTTGCTTTTGATGGATATCTCAAGGACAATGAGGTTCTCTTGATGAATAAATATAATCTAGGCATCCCCTTGTGGACTTTTGGGGTATTTGGTTGGTCATTGTTTTTGTTCCAAAGGATGGGTCGGACAGGCACGGTCTTGAGCGTTCCTTTACTTTACAGGATTCAGATTTCACTTGCTATCGCCATGGCTACAATGATGGGCATGCTGCTCTCTGAAGAATCATTGAATACAATTTCTAGTGCATGGATTTGGACAACTGTTCTCGCCTCTGGGGCGATAGTTGGAGTCAGTATGATTACTTCTGCATGGAAAATTACCAAAGAGATGGTTGGCGTAAGTAACGATGAATTAGTGTGAAAATGATTATATTATTTGCGCTTCTAGGTGCATTATGCCTAAAACATTTGATAGACCACCTGAATTGCCGAAAATGCGCCGTAGGATAGGTCGAGATACAACTGAACTATTGATTACGTCACTGGCTCTCTTAGCCACATCAGGCATAGTAGCTGTATTGATTAGAGCTTCAGTTTTCGATATCGCCTCCCAAGATGAATATAATTTTATAAAATATTTCCTTATTTTCACATCGGCTTTCTTGTGGCTTACCGTCATCCGATTGGAATTTACTGCGAAGAGTAAAGCAGAAATACTATATGAAAACCAGATGAAAGAATATGAGATCATGAGGACAAAATGGATCGAAATAGCATCTCAAAAGATGGAGATTGAGGCTAAAAGGTCTATGGACAATTCCAATCTTGTTCAGCCATCTATAGTATCTTCTAAATCAGTAGAGATTAAACAAACTATTGCCACAAAAACGGATTCTAAAGATAAATCTGAAGACAGTGCCTAGCAAAATGGTCTAGGAAAGGCCAAAACCTCTACTCCAAAAATAATAAAGATGAGTCTCTTAGAATACGATGACAAATTTGTTCCTATTCCATTATTTGCTGCTAGTTTAGGTATGATTACAGGTTTTACCTTTATTTTCCCTTGGATGGGGATTCTCACCGTTCCGATTGCATCTGCAATCATATTTTCCATCGTTGTAGGGGACATTACATTTGTCGATATACCTTCTTCGCCAGAGAGAAATATTGTCGAAGAGGAATAGGTCTCATTCATTAATGGCTTCTGGATTCTTTCCAAGATCTCTTGTAATGTTCTTTTGATGAGATTCGAGAGTGCCTCCACCGATTTCAAGGAGTTTTGAATCTCTCCATAGCCGTTCAACATGGTATTCTCCAACATATCCGTAACCACCGAGAACTTGAATTGCTGAGTCTGCGATT
Organism: uncultured euryarchaeote; assembly: GCA_937892665.1. Lineage (GTDB taxonomy): Archaea > Thermoplasmatota > Poseidoniia > Poseidoniales > Poseidoniaceae > MGIIa-L2. Next base: position 4,746 of record CALBJF010000010.1, read on the forward strand.
TCTTTAGCAGCAGTTGTTGCGAATAATTTCACACCATCTGAATCCAGGCGTTGACCTGCTGTGCCGAGTTGAATCGTATTTGCTGTATCATAGATGTAGGCACGCATAGCTCTGTACTTAGCCCATGATTCTGCAATATGACGTTGCATTTGGCCAAAGGAACGGATTTGAGATCCAAATGCTTCTCGTTCTGATGCGTAGCGATTCATCTCATGGAGGCTTCTTCGAGCGATACCGAGTGACATTGCGGCAAGTGTGAGTCGTTCAATCTCAAGATTACCCATCATGTGGATCAAGGAATTGCCTTGTTCACCAACCAAGTTGCTGGCTGGAACGACACAATCATCGAAAACAAGTTCTGCAGTGTTTGAAGCACGCATTCCCGTTTTGTCAAGGATCTTCTGACCAACACTGTAGCCTTTCATTCCGTTTTCTACCAAGAAGGTTGAGAGAAGAGGGCGTCCCTTTTCGTCATGACCTGTTCGAGCATAGACCCAAACGATGTCTGCTGGTGTTCCCTTATCGTCGATACATCCATTCGTGATCCACATCTTACGACCGTTTAGAATCCAATCTCCTGAATCGTTCTTTTGTGCAGTTGTTGAAAGGCCAAGAACATCAGTCCCAGCATCTGGCTCTGACATAGCCATGGCTCCAATCCATTCTCCAGAACAGACCTTTGGAAGAATTCGTCTCTTTTGTTCTTCTGAACCGTTCTGAGCTAAGTTGTTGACAAAGAGCATGGAGTGGGCTAAGTAAGCAAGTGTGAACCCGGGATCTGAAAAAGATAACTCCTCATGTGCAATTGTTGCAGCAACAGCATCAAGACCAGAACCACCGTATTTTTCAGGAACAGTGATTCCAAGCAGTCCTAGTTCACCGAGTTGGCGAAATAAATCAAGATTAAATTGCTCTTTTTTATCAAATTCATGAGCCTGTGGTTCAACAAATTCTTGAGTGAAATCGCGGATCATTTCGCGAAGCATTTGATGTTCTTCGCTTGGATTGGCAATATTTCCCATGGACTCACCAACCTTACGGCGGCGTTGTCCCTTTTTCATGATTGTTTAATCATGGCTGAAGTGTTCGAGGAGACATTTGTGTGGTTTGTTGACCTAAAGCAGGTCGATGCCTTGTACGTAAAGGGGCTTTTGATTGCCTCTTTATGCGTCGTACCTTCCTCGTTTTTAGTGGAACTTTTTTGGCTCTTTGGCCTACGTGACGGAGTGGATTTCCTCTTCCTTCAGATGGTTTAATTTCCACACCTATGTTACTTAGTACACTATTGGCGACTGAGCGATGAGTTTGTACATTACGGGCATCGTTGACAATTCTGTTTGCGAGCGTTTCGAATGTAGAATTCGTATTTTTAATCCGATGAACTTCCCGCTGAATCTGTTGCTCATGTTCGCGTTCTTCGATGAACCCTTTCATCATCGATTTCGTCATTGCGTCTTGCTTGCGCTCATCCATATGCATCCCATCCATCAACAAAATCGGACTCTTTACATATCAAGATTCGGGAAGGAAAGGTG
>CALBJF010000011.1 GCA_937892665.1 uncultured euryarchaeote
TACCCTCTGCTCAGACGTTTTATCAGAGATTTTCCTCTCTGAATCTACTCGCCAGGAAGAGTTGTCTTCAAGAACCATCGACCTCATGAAAGAGCATGGACGGAGGTGAGCCGGTTGCTATTGGCGAATTTGTCCAGTCCTTACGTAATCGTTTACGTTCTGATGAACGGAATAGAAATTGTTTGGTTCGGGGAGAAATTCGTCAATGGAAAGCCTATGCATCTGGACATACTTACTTTAGTTTGAGAGATGAGAATGGCCAAATTAGTGCCGTCATCTGGAAAGGGCGCTGTAGAATCCCATCTGAAATCGAAGAAGGACAGGAAGTTATTGTCCTTGGAAATGTTGATATTTATGCTGGGCGCGGGCAGTTACAACTCATTGTAGAACGCATTGAGCCCATTCGTAAGATTGGTGCACTTGAGCAAGAGCGCCAGAAGTTGTTAGCAACCTTACAAATGGAAGGAGTCCTTGATCGGGAAAAGAAAACTCTTCCACTCTTTCCAAAGCATCTTGCTATTATTACTGGAAAAGATTCAGCAGCTCTTGCTGATATGCTTCGTCTCTCTGAAACACGATGGCCTGGTTTGAGAAGGACTGTTATCGGCGTAACTGTTCAAGGTGAAAGAGCGGTTGAAGAGATTACTCGTGGACTCGCTGCCGCAAGATCACTAAGTCGTAGTGAGCATGCAGAGCAACTTGGAATTCCGCCTGTAGATGTCGTAATTGTTGGGCGTGGAGGTGGCTCTCCAGAGGATTTATGGGCGTTTAATCTCGAACCTGTAGCACGAGCACTCTCAACAATGCCTATCCCGGTTATCTCTGCTGTTGGGCACGAATCTGACTTACTTGTCAGCGACGTTGTTGCTGACATTCGTGCTTCAACGCCAAGCCATGCCATCGAATTAGCAGTTCCAATTCTTGATGATGTCCTCTCACTCATGGTAGATTTAGAAGACCGACTACACAGAGGTTCAATTCGTCGATTTGGCGAGGAGAATTTACGATTACAACAATTGCAATTACGCTTACGCCTCGCTCCATCAAAAGGTCTAGATAATGCGGTACGGCATTTGGAACGGCTTGGGAATGATCTCAATGGTTTTGTTCAGTCTACGATTCAAAAGAACAAACAGCGATTGGCTATGCTCGAAGGAACACTTCTAGCTGCTCATCCACAACGAGTTCTAGAACGCGGATATTTGATGACAACCAATGAGAAAGGCGAAGTGGTTGCAAAGGTTACAGATTTGACAGCAGGAGAAACTGTTTCTCTGCATTTTGCTGACGGCACAGCCGACGCAAACATTGACAATATACAACAAAGAGAGGGAGAATAATGACAGAACAAACCTATTCAGATGCGCTACGACGATTGGAATCCATTGTTGCTGAACTTGAACGTGGAGGTATGGATTTAGAAACCACATTGACACGATTCGAGGAGGGTTCTGCTCTGCTTGAACGCTGTCAAGGTGAACTAAAAGAAGCCGAAGGGCGATTAGAAAAATTGCGCCTGGAAGATGCTGAAGCCATGGTCGAAGAGGCGAAGAAGGAATGAATAAACTGCAGACGAAGATTCAACGTCGTCTCGTAAAAGCGATGGGTGCATGGCGAGATCCGCACATGACAAAGCCACTGCTCGAATCAGAGAATGTTCAAGCAATCGATATATCGGAAGAAGGGAATGTCCAAATTAAGTTTCGACCCTCACGGCCTCATTGTCCGTGTTGCCTCATCGATGCTAAGGAATTGAAACTCCACTTAGAAGGAACAAAAGGTGTGAATTCAATTCATCTTGAAATCGTTGATGTCCCTGCATCTGAACGTTGGTCAAGATTGGTCAATGATTGACGCCATTGTAAGAAAAAGTAAGCAGGTACGGTCCAACCACCTACTGAAATAATCCATGTTAGGATTGAACCAATCACAACTCCATACAATGGGAAGAGCCACATTGCAACAATCGCATAGACTGCAACGCTCGCTCCACCTAACATCATCGGGCCTGCAGCTCCTTGAGGAACATCTTGTCCTTGAGATAACCAAAGGGCAACCATTGATGTCAAAAATATGGCAGGAAAAGTACTGACCAATCCTGAAATCATTGCATAGGAGAGGCTTGACAACCATACAGCACATCCTATAGCCAGTGCTGCAGCTCCACCTCTTGCGATAAGAACAAGAGGACGTACTCGATGCTTGCCCTTCGGAGCATGAACAGTTGTCCATGTGCTCCAGATACCGAGTAGAATCAATATGAAGAGGAGAAGAAGACCAAAGGACAACTCGCTGAGTCCCTTGTTCTGAACCAAATCTGCACCATAGAGACCCATTGTTCCAACCAAAGCCCAAACCAGAAGAGAGAGAATCATTGTCGTCAATAATCCAGTACCGAACCGAGTTGGTACCTTCATCCACACCAATAGAAACAATGCATTTACTAGCATTCCAAGTGGAACAACAGACATTGCTCGATCGAATTCAGATCCTGTTGACATACTGTACATCCCTATGGCTGCAGGAATAATGGTTGTAGGAACTGTGGCCAAGACGCCTCCGGTTCTACCTCCAAACTTTTCGATTGCAACCGTTACTAATGTAGCAACTACGCCTGCAAAGAAAGCAGAAAGAAGTACCGAGGAAAGTAACATATCACTCAAACGGATCAATGTTCACAATTTGTTCAATATCGATTCGCGGATAACCCCGCTCTCGAGCATTATCAGCTGCTTTCATCAACATTCTGCGAATCCATCCAAAAGCCATGAGGGCACTGAGCCTGTTAACTGAATCGATGAAATGCATTGGATCTCTTCCGAGATTTGCATGCTTGCGGATATCTGATTCAAGTTCCGAAACCATGTCTCCATAGGTGTAGAGTAAATCTTGAGCGGCTTCATCGGTGATGGCCATTTTTGCATGTGTACGAGACATTGACTTCACGTGAGGAATTGTAATCAATCCGCCACCCTGAACCTGGATTCCTTCTTCTTCTTCCACATCTTCTGAATCTTCTTCACCCGCTGATTCGCCTTTCCCCATCGAATTCAGTGCAAGTTGGAGATGTCGAGGTTTGATGGTTGAAACGCGGTCTCTCGAGGCTGCTTCTTCACAATTTCTCATGAGGCGAGCAAGGAACTTTTCGATGAATTCGATTCCACCTTGAACTGCTGCTGAGCCAACGGATTCTACTTGTTCAAGACGATCAATCATCAGTTCTCTGGTTCGATTATAATTCAAACGTGTACGGTTTGAATCATCTAAGGTCTTCCGCTCAGGATCATTTCCGAGCGTTGCTTGTTCCATTGAAGGGACGAGCGAATCGAGTTCAGAGCAAACTAAGCCAACAAGTGATTCTTTTACTGCACCAGAAATACGCATCGTTGTAAACGTCGATGCTACGGAACCGATGTGGCTTGGAGCGTAAGGCTTTGCCGGCATATCACAGGCTACCTTTCCACCTCTTTGAACACACCGTGATGAATGGCTCTTACCATTCAGTCAACCATGGCCATGCGCCATCAGCTGTTACTGGACGCATACCATCCTCATCGCGAATCCACGTATCCTCAGACCCGATGCTTCCATCTGTGTGAACAACCTTTGGCTCAATGGCCATCGTCCCTCCAATCGGCAATGGACGATCAAAACCTGCAGCGACAACTGGAGATTCGTCCAATTGCAAACCTACCGAATGGCCTAGGAATTTCGATTGGTCTGGAACCATACCCATCAGATGATCTTGATGGCCGAGCTCGTGGGCTAATGCTTGCCCTTCGATCCAAGCATCACTGCATAGTCCGCCTTCATCAAGAACGCCTACAACTGTATCTTTGACGGCTAACATATCCTCGAGACGTTGATGCCATTCTTGAGACAGAGAACCGAGAGAAAACATTCTGGTCATATCAACAACATAACCTCGATGGACATGAACAAGGTCAACCAAGACTGGCTCATTTTTCTTGATTTTATTGAATCCTGAACCCATACCTGCAAGTGGATGTGGCCCTGCTCCTCCAACTGCTGAGTCAAAGAAAGAAGGAACTCCTCCTGCTCTTCCTGAGACAATGACCCCCCGATTACATTGCAATGGGAAGCGCCGCATCTGAACTTGGCCTCCAAATCCTTCACTACGGCTGATCGCTTCTGCTGCTGCAACCAAATCGAGTTCAGTCATACCTTCTCCACCAAGTCTCGAAACAGCATCGAACATTCTCATTTGGACTTCTGCTGCTGCTTCCATCTGTTCTTGTTCCCATGTCGACTTGACTTCTCTTAATCGATGAATGACGGAAGTCGCATCAATGCATGTTCCAAGAGAGGACAATGCGTTAGAAAACCGATTCGCAAATGTGGTTGGCAACTCACCAAATTGTAATGCTGGAGCCTCTGAAACTCCTCTTGCTTGCAAGGTCTCCCCAAGAAGACTTAACCGCGGAAACGCTTCGATAATGAATGGAGCATTTTCTCCACCGGCTTCATGTTGTGCACGTTGTAGAGATCTTCGAACATAGAATACTGGTCCGTCTCCACCTGCTTCGATACTACCACCTGCTCCTTGAGCTGGCACGAACATCGAGCCGTCTTGTCTTCCACCTGCGAAATAATACAAATCGATAGGGTGCTGAATAAGGACGCCTGGAAGCGAGGATGCTCGCAGAGCAACGCCTAGAGCGTTTAATCGGTGTTCGAGTTCTGAGACTGGTACACGCCAATCCTCGCCCTCGGGACCAGATAATGCGGATGAATCCCAATCGGACATGATACGTCTTCGCGTTCGCTATTCAAAACCACTACGCTTGAAATCTTCATGAAGAAGGGGTTTCAACTTCTGGTGATTGTGCCGGCTCTGCATTCATAATTCGCTCATCGGCTATTGCACAATACTCTTCGGAAAGATCCATTCCAACAAACACTCTTCCAGATTGTTTTGCAGCAACACAGGTCGTTCCTGAACCATTGAACGGATCGAACACAACATCTCCTGCAAAGGTGTACATCTCAATACAACGGCGAGGCAATTCAACTGGAAACGGCGCAGGGTGATTGACACGACTTGCTCGTTCAGTTGCAAACCTCCAAATGGATTTAGTCTGTTCAATGAAATCACGCTTCTCTATTGTATCGATACGTCCTTCTGCTCGCTCTTTCTTTGAGCGAGGGAGTTTGTAATCACCTTTTGAGAATACGAGGAGGTACTCGTGTATATCGCGAAGGCAGGGATTGGAAGCACTCTGGAACGAACCCCAAGCACAGGAGGAACCAGCACTTGCAGATTTATCCCAAATGATCTCTCCACGCATGAGGAATCCTAATTCAATCATCATGCTATTGATGTATGTTGAAAGAGGGATGTACGGTTTCCTACCAAGGTTTGCTACGTTGACAACCATTCTCCCACCAGGCGATAGTACCCGATAACACTCTGCAAAAACATCGTGTAAAAGTTCGAGATATTCGTCGAGTGTTAAATCATCATCATATGCCTTTGAAGCATTGTATGGAGGAGATGTGACCACCAATTGGACACAATTATCTGGTAATGGATTTTCTCTTGCATCACCTGTAAGAACAACATTATGGAAGAGTTCTGGTAACTCTTGAGGCTCCCCCACATCTCTTTGTGAGGCTATACCTTTGTTGAGTCGACTGTTGTAATAGGTCGATGCATCATGGCTTTCTCTACGGGATACACCAAATGCTGAAGTCGATGTTTTTGCTCTTTTACGAGCCCCATCGAATCCTTCCTTTTTCGGCTTCTCGCCACCCATTGCCAAGCAACGGGTTCGACTCGGTTATGACCTTTCGCGCCAAACATATGCGATGGACGCGCGTTTTCAAGCCCCTTTAAGAAAACCATGAAAGTGCCCGTATGTACTCATCTCCTAGTTTTCCGACGTTCGAGTTTTAATTTCAAAAATCAATCACATCACTCAAGAACTGAGTTCCCTTGGAAGAACCATGGCGAACGTCCTAACATTGGACAATATCAACATCGAAGGCAAGACTGTTCTCTTGCGCGTTGATATCAACAGCCCGCTTGATCCTGCAACCAAGTCGTTTCTTGATGACACAAGAATTCGAGCAATTCTTCCAACCTTGAATCGATTATCAAAAGCAAAAACGGTTCTCATTGCCCACCAATCTAGACCTGGGAAAAATGATTTCACCAGTACACTTGGTCACGCACGTGAACTTGGACGATTATTGGGGCGTTCAATTCGTTGGGTCGAGGACATTCATGGGCCAAAAGCAATGGAGGCTATTGAAGAGATGAAGATAGGTGATATCCTCATGTTGAATAACATTCGAATGGATCCTGAAGAAGTGAATCGAAAAGGTGATGCTCTGGCGCTTTCTGAGACGCAACTCGTTCAGAATTTGGCGAGTGTTGCAGACGTATTCGTAAACGATGCGTTTGCATGCGCTCACCGTTCAAGTCCAAGTATCGTTGGTTTTGCACATCACCTTCCTTGTGTAGCTGGAGAATTAATGGCTCACGAAATTCATCAAATCGATCTAGCACTTGAATCTCCAAAGAGACCATGTGTCGCTGTTCTTGGAGGCATAAAAGTCGACGATAGCATTGAGGTGGCGCATAATATGCTCAAGAACAACATCGCTGATGAGGTATGGTTTACTGGTGGAGTTGCTAATCTTGCCATCCATCTTTCAGGAAATGACATCGGAGAAGGAAACATCTCATTCCTTCAAAATGAATTACAGGATACTTGGGATTCAACAATAAAATCGGCTACATCTTTGCTAAAACTGTACCGTGAGAAAATATTCTTACCAACCGATGTTGCAGCGAATGTCGAAGAGAATCGTATCGATATCAAGATTGAGAATTTGCCGATTCACGCACCACTCTTTGACTTGGGAATTGCATCAATTCTCGCCCTATCCTCTCGGATTAAGAGTGCTGGTACAATCATTCTAAACGGACCCGCTGGAGTCTTTGAATTACCAGATTTCGCATTGGGAACTATCGAGATGCTCAACGCATGTGCAGAATCAGGCGGATATGCAGTTATGGGCGGTGGGCATACTGCAACTTTGGTGAGTAAGCGTGGTCTTGCTGACAAAATGGGCCATGTTTCAACTGGCGGAGGTGCTTGTTTGGATTATATTGCAGGCAGAACTCTTCCAGGAATTGAAGCCCTCGAGATCAGTGCTCAACGATATCAACTGGAAATCACGCCAGTTCTTCTTGATGAGTAAACAGCCATTGTAGCATACTGAATGGAAAAGAGAATATCTCGAATCAAGCACTAGCCTCTTGAAGAAGTACGAGCAGGAACCACCATGGGCGATGATACTGCCGTTCGTTATCGAAACGCGGTTTTGTATGATGATCGATTCGTCAAACATGTTGGAGATTTCCTTCTTCACAAAGATGGTACTTGGTCGAATTCAGTCGGTGATGAAGATGTTATCGAGGAGATTGATGGGTCTAATCGAGTCATTACTCGGTCCTTACAGAATTGGCATACTCATTTAGCAATGCAATTGAATGCACGAGATTTCAGTGATGGTTTTCCACTTCACCGTTGGCTCAACGAAGCTATTTTTCCCACTGAGGCGAAGATTACTCCCGAGTTTGTTCGAATTGGTGCTCAAGCAGCTGCTGCAGAAATGATTCGCACGGGTTCCACTTTCGCAGCTGACATGTATTTCTTTCCAGCCGTTACGGGCAATGTCCTCGATAAAGCCGGATTGAGAGGTTTGTGTGGCGGCCCTGTAAGTGATGCTGCGCTTCCTTCACATGAAAATGCCCAATCTGCACTAACTGAACTTGACGGGTTGATGGCTAACAATTCTGAAGATAACAGAGTGCAGTATGCAATTGCAACTCATTCAGTTTATCTTTGCTCTGAGGAAACTCTGGGAAGAGCGAGTGAACTTGCTGAGAAGAGAAATGGACGCCTCCACATCCACGTAAGTGAAACCCGAAAAGAAGTCGCTGAATGCAAAGAAAAGACGGGAAAGTATCCTGTTGAATATTTGCAATCTATTGATTTTATCAAACCAGGAACCATCTTTGCTCACGCTTCATGGGTTAAGAAAAACGAAATTCGAATGATGGCTGACTACGATGTTACTGCTGTTCATTGCCCTTCTTCAAATATGAAATTAGCCTGTGGCGGAACCCTTTCCTACCCTCCCTACAAAGATGCTGGAGTTGATTTGAGAATTGGTACAGACGGAGCTGCATCAAGCGGAAATGGACTGAACTTACTTCACGAAGCCCGTTTAGCAAGCCTTGTGCAACGGCATGATCATTGGGATTCAACCCTGCTTCCTGCAAAGGATATCTTCGGAATCGCAACAAAAGGAAGCAAAGACTGGGTTGCTTGGAATCTTGATGATATTCGAATGCGTCCTTTAGGTCGCTCAAACAATCGCCATCTTGCAAATCTTGTTTATAATGGCGGCGACTGTCTGGATGTTTGGGTCGATGGGCAAGCATTACGACTCAATGGAGAAACCAAAACAGTTGATGAAAGAGCAACTATTCAGGAACTCGATCTTGCAGTGAATGAGTATTATGATGGAGTCGAATAATCATTCGCGACCATAATAGGTCAATGTCGCACCAATGCCAAGAATGAACATCGAAACGACAATGCTAAGCAATGAGTGCCCTATATGGGCTTCATAGTCAATCTTGACTTCAGTACCCTCTGCTAGAGCGCCATCTTTTGCACCTAAGGCAGCGAAATATGTCCCCGATTCCATTTCCCATGTAAAGCCAGTATCGGATTTTGCGTCTGCGCTACCGGCTACAAAATTTGTTGATACTCCATCACAACCAAGTCCGCCTGCAAAGAACGAAGGGACGTCCTCGCAACGATCCTTCTCATCTTCGTCGACGATACCAATCCAGATATCGTCGCGATCCCATGTCAATGTCAGTTCCGTAGAGAGTATACCGATGAGGGGATTACTTGGCAATGGCTCATCGGAAAAGAATGCTTGATTGGGAGCATTTGGAGTTGGAACACCTTCGACTTCTCCTTCAAAGGTGAAGCCGATCATTCCAGCTACAAGAAACAGAATAGCGAAGCTGGTTAGTCCTACTCCTATTTTTCCTCTTCCAAGTAGTGTCATAATCAAGCCCCGACTTCAAATGGAATGAGGAGGAACGACAGGGCTAAGATGACATAACATGCAAGTAACATCGCTCCTTCAAGCCAGTTCGTCTTGCCATCATTTAGAATAAAATTCGCAACAAGAACACCCATGAATGTCGCTGCAGTTTCAAGCAATCCGAACTCTAATGAGAGCCCAACGCCCATAATCCAAGCAAACAGGACCATGAGGGGAGCGACGAATACTGCAATCTGAACACTTGAACCAATCGCAATGGCGAGAGAAAGATCCATCTTGTCCTTTCCTGCAACGATGACAGCAGTGAAGTGTTCTGCGGCATTACCAAAGAACGGGAGCAGAATGACACCGATGAAGAGTGTTGGCATTCCCCATTCACTTGCTGCTTTGTCAACACTGTGAACGAGTAGTTCTGCCATATATCCCACAAGAATCGTAGCAAGAATAAGAAGAGCCCATGCATTCTTAATCGACATTTTCGGTTCTTCGTGATGAGAAGATTCCCCCTCAGTAGAATGGAAAAGATCGGAGTGGGTCTTGAACTGAAAGAAGAGAGACAATCCGTACATCACCAACAATGCTAATGAAGCGTATCGAGACAATTCCAGAATATTCTCATCCGTAACGTTGGAACCTGTGTGGTGTGCTGCTGCTGGAATGATTAAGGCGAGGATTGCCAATAAGAGTAAACTGCCATTCATAGAAAGTGCAGATTGATTAAACGATTGAATCTTAAATTTAATTCCACCCCATAGCAACGCTAAACCAAGAACAAGAAGGAGATTACCGAGAATAGAACCTATCAATGATGCTTGAACGAGTACGATCATCGTCTCTGCTTGATCTGGATCGCTGAACGCTGTGTAGATGGCAATGCTTGCAATGATAATTTCCACAGCGTTTCCGAATGTGGCATTGAGTAAACCTCCAAGGTTTTCACCAGCTCGAAGAGCTATCTCTTCTGTAGCATGACCCATCAAAAAAGCAAGAGGCATGATTGAAATCATTGAAAACAAAAACGTCATTTCAACGTTTCCTTGAATATTAAAGAACAGTGTCACTGGTACGGCTAATAAGAGCCAATTCAAGCGATTCTTCAGTGGACTAAACGCATCAAGTAGACTATCGTAATTCGATTCATGAACAACTTCAGACATCATTTCTCACCGTGGTTCGCATCAATCGTCGTTTGCATTACGGCGAACTGGACGTTTGCGAGTTGGTGCTTTGCGAGCGGGTCGCTTACGGACTGGGCGCTTGCGTGGAGCAGGTTCTTCATCCTCGTCGTCATCGTCGTCCTCGTCATCATCATCGTCCCAGAAGATACCTTCTGCTTCATCTTCATCGATTTCTTCGACAACTTCCTTCTTACGGCGAGTCTTGCGTTGTACAAGATTTACTGCGAACGGATCGTCTTCATCCTTCTCAGGTTCAGGTTCAGGTTCGGCTTCCTTCTTTTCTTCATTCTCAGGTTCCGTCGCAGAACCTGTTCCTGTAATAGCATCCATATCCAGATCTTGACTTGTACCTATGAATTCTGACATCCAATCTTCATCTTCCTCTTC
>CALBJF010000012.1 GCA_937892665.1 uncultured euryarchaeote
TGAAGCAATTTGGGCGAGATGGTTTGCATGACCACGAATATCATCTCTTAATTCGCAAAACAAGCGATATTCAATTGCTTTCGATTTACTCTCCGCAGTGAGTAATAAATCATCTTGCTCAAGTAAATCATCGGTTACCCAGCGGTCTCCATTCGTCATCTGCTGTTTACGTTTCCACTCCTCAGGCACCTTAGAGGAATGAGTCGCAGTCACTTCAATAAACCATCCAATTTGACGATTATTCTTAACTTTCAGACTTGGAATACTCAACTCTTGCCGATACTTTGTTTCGAGATCTTTAAACCAGGTATGCCCAAGTTCAGAGGCTGACCTGTAGCGATCTAATTCCTCATGAATTCCTTTTCGGATTAATCCACCATCTCTTAGGCTCAATGGAACTTCATCAACCAAGGTTCGATGAATCTTTTCAGCAACATCGGTGAGGGAATCCAAATCCTCAACCAGATGCATGAGTAACCCATCTTCGGTCTCAAAACATAGTCGTTTGATAGCAGGAAGCCGTTCGATTGCATTTGCTGTTGCAAGGAGATCACGAGCATTTGAACGTCGATAGTTCAGTTGTGTTGACAACCGTTCGATGTCGAGCATTCCTTTCAGACATTCTCTCAGCAAATCCAAACGTTTAGAAGAACGCATCAGGGAAGTCACAGCCGAATGCCTTGCCTCGATGGCAGAGAGATTTGAAAGGGGGCGCAAAAGCCATGATTTCAAGCACCGTCGCCCCATTGCAGTTCGACATTTGTTCATTGACCAAAGCAGAGAACCTTCAAACTCTCCTGCAAGTGTTTGGGTAATCTCCAAATTTCGAAGTGTTGTTTGATCAAGTACCATTCCCTCCGAGGTTTCTTGAATTTCAACATCACTGATGGCGATGTCATCGTGTCTATGAACTGTAGCAAGGTAATCTGCTGCAAGTGCAGTGGCTTGCAGAGCTAGAGGAGAATCGTCTAAGTCAAGGTGTCCAAGATCATTTACAGATAACATCTTCTTTAATTTCTCAAGAGAGCGTTTTGCAGGTGCTGCATGTTGGCTGATGATGATGGAATCAAGTAATGAAATCAAATGAAGGACTTCATCATCCTTGGAATCCGATAAAGTAAGTACAATTTCACTCGGACTCCAGCGTAATACTTCATCGTGTATCGAAGCCCATCTACCATCCCCTTCATGTGTTGTCGCCCAGGCTTGCCCTGTTGATGCATCGATCATTGAAACTGCAACCGAATCTGCTGCGATAGTAAGAGCACAGAGAAGGGCTGAGGAATCCGTTCCAATGAGGGATTCTTCATACAGCGAGCCGGGCGTGTAGACTCTTGTTACAACTCGCTCAAGCAGTTTTGCATCTTCCCTGAGTTCCTGCTCTTGCTCCGCAACTGTGACTTTGTGCCCAGCACGCAACATTTTCCGCAGATTGTCCTCGAGTTGGTGCCACGGAAAACCAGCCATAGGGATTGGATTTTCAGCATTCTTATCTCTTGATGTAAGTGCTAGACCCATGACTTCAGAACCAATTTCAGCGTCTTGATGAAATAATTCATAAAAATCCCCCATGCGGAAGAAAAGAACAGTTCCTGGATTCTCTTCTTTTAGTTCGTGGAATTGGTCCATCATGCTCCTTTTTGTCATCTACTCGCCTCCTCAGACACTAACCGATTTAGAGCGTAATGCCGAGGCATAATTAAGGTTCGCCGCGAACGTTATCCTAACGTTTCTTTTGCAACAAAGTGCGATCGATGATTGTGTATAATTGAGTTCCAAGCATCAAAACCCCTGCGAAGAGGAAGAGGAAATTAAGGAAACCACGTCCAGAAGACATCGAACCCTCAAGAGTCAAATCCAATGAAAGACGATCAGGTTCTCCTCTCTTATCGTAGCCATGAATGTACAATGAATCGCCTTCTATGAGAACAAACGTTGGTTGGAGAGGTAAAGCATATTGCAGATTTTTTGTTGTCTCTTCGCCTGTTTCTACGTCCATTCTGAGAAGAGATTTACTCCCTAATTCACCGAAAAACCACAGCCTATGTTTGCATGGTTCATACACCATTGCTGTTGCTGAGATGTTGTATAATTCCATAGAATCCTTTGAGATGATGAAGACCTCTCGATCTGAGGCTGCTGCTACGAAACCATCCTTCATCGAAACCATCGAGTGTACTTCGCTTCCATTGTCCATAACTGCCGATATTCGAACTTCAGGTGCGGTCGAACCACCTGACCATGTGATGTGAGCGAAGACAATATTTGTGCCAAGTAGAGCAGGGTTGTTATCCCGATAGGTGGCAAGGCCTGTAGCAATGTAGGTGTTATTTTCCAGGTAAACGACATCAGTCCAAGAGACTGAAGGATCTGGAGAAGTTGAAACAGTAACACCTGACATGCCTAATCCACGTACGCCTGAACCACCATCTTCCGATGTGATTAAAACACGATTGTTGAGGATTGTATCTGATGTATCCTGAGCCATGCCTTGGATACTGAAAGATGAACCTGCTCCATCATCAAGAATTTGATTCGATAGCATACCATTGACAACAGTTGTGATTGTATTTTGATCTGCTGAGTAGGTTACTGTTCCTTCATCATCGGATTCAAAAAAAGTGACATCTCTGATGAGGTCATCATCAAAGGGAACGATGTCGTTCACATCGCTAGAGGAGAACTGTTGATACATTTTCATTCCTGAAGCATTGAGTAGAATTGCGGAATGTGCGCCATCCCATCCAGAGTTTGAATGATAATCGATTTCTATGATGTGATGGCCATCATCGAAGGCGAAGTTTTCGTCTGAATCTACTCCAAGCACCATGCCCTCTAAATTGCGAGTACCGCCGATGAGGAACCCTCCGATGACTATGAAAACTAAAAACAACCCGAGTGCGAGCCATTGATGTTCTGACTC
>CALBJF010000013.1 GCA_937892665.1 uncultured euryarchaeote
AACCATCGATCTCCGGGTTATGAGCCCGACGGGATATCCAGACTACCCCACCTCGCTGCTTTGACCGCCACTGTCCTTCCCTTTCAATCCACCGATAATCAAAAAGTGGTTTGTTCGGCATTGATTTCTTGAATGATGACATGTAACCATAACCATGAGCGGAGGGTGGAAAGCGATAGGGTTCTCTTTACTTATGCTCTTAACATCACTCTCAGGCTGCCTTGATTCAGATGAAGAAGTTGAAGAGAATGTTATCAATTTAGTCGTTCATTACGATTCAACCAGTGGCACAATCCAGCAATCCTTCATCGGAGGATCCCAAATTTCTCTTACAGGGGTTACGCTAAACTTTGATTTTGCCCGAACAACATCGGACTTCGATCTCGCCACATTTTCAATCGAACCTGGTGATGGACGCAGTCCAATATCAGTGAACGCTGACGAAACAGCGAACATCGATGTTGAATATGAACTCCATGGATTGTTCTCAGTCGTTCTTACCGCAACTGATGTTGAAGAAAACTCTGAAAACATGACTCTTACGGTTCGAGTCGAGAAGCACATCGAATGGAGCGAGCAAAACAGTGCTCAACCTGATGTTATGCCAATCAATACCGAACCTGACAATGAGGGTCCAGTGCCGATGACACTCCAAATCAAATCAACAGTTGAGAATCCAGAAAATTTTCAAGGAATTGCCGGAAGCCCTGTTACAATCACTTGGGAATTAACAGACCCAGATGATGTGAGCAAGGGTATGAAAAGCGAACAGATTGCAGATGGGCAAGATGCCGTTTGGGATTTTACACTCGCATTCCCGGAACGAGGAATACATGATTTATCCATCACGCTCGACCAAGGTGCAGATGAGAGAGTAAACGTAAACCACGTTATTGACATACTATACGACGATGCTGAAAGTGCTGTAAATCCCTTTCCTACTGAAAGTGGAAATGATGATTCACAAACTGAAAGTGAATGAAAAGTGAAATCGTGGACACTGTTCCCGTTAGATAGGAAATGTTCAGATTTCATATCGTGTCGCCCTCAAATCTTCTTTGATATACTCTCAGCCATTGGTTTAGCACAGTGATACAATGAGTACAACAAGCAAAAAGAAAAAGACAACAAGTAAGAAGGATGAAAGTCTGACCATAGAAGAGGATATTCTAATGGAAGCCGTAGATGACGAAGCCCCTGAGGTTTCAATTGAAGACTTACCCGGCGTTGGCCCAGCAACTGCTGAAAAACTTAGAGAAGCCGGATTCGATGAATTACTCGCTCTTGCGGTTATGTCACCGGGTGATTTAGCAGACCAAGCCGAACTCGGCGAGGCTGTTGCAAGTAAGATCATCAACGCCGCCAAAAAGATGGCAAACATTGGAGGATTCGTATCTGGTAGTGCTCTACTCGACCGACGTCGAGAAGTACAGAAACTCTCATCGAAGGTTCAATCAATTGATGATTTACTTGGCGGTGGATTTGAAACACAAGCTCTCGTTGAGGTGTATGGTGCATTCGGTTCAGGGAAAACCCAAATCGGCCACCAACTCGCGGTCAACTGCACTTTGCCGGTTGAGGAGGGAGGCTTCGATGGCGATGTGTTCTACATCGATACAGAAGACACATTCCGTCCTGAGCGAATTACTCAGATGGCACGAGGCCACGGTCTAGATCCTGATGCGGTCCTAAGCAGGATTCACGTTGCAAGAGCGTATAACTCCGCTCACCAGATGCTTCTCGCAGAAGAAATTAAGCGAATGAGCAAGGGATTGAACGTGAAAATGATCATTGTTGATTCACTTACAAGCCATTTCCGTGCAGAATATATTGGTCGCGGAATGCTAGCAAACAGGCAACAAAAATTGAATCGTCACCTCAAAGATCTCAAGCAACTTGCTGACATAAACAACGCTCTTGTTCTTGTAACAAACCAGGTTCATTCCAAGCCAGATGCAATGTGGGGCGACCCAACAAAGCCCATTGGTGGCCACGTTTTAGCCCACGCTTCAACATTCAGACTTTACCTGCGAAAGGCAAAGGGTGGACGAAGAATTGCCCGATTGGTCGACTCACCGAACCTCCCAGATGGAGAGTGTGTTTACCAGGTTACACAAGAAGGACTCCGTGATTGAAACAGGGTCTTGAAAACCTCTTCTCCGTGTACTGACGAGGGAATACATTCAAGTTACCAACAACGAAGTTGGCCTTCATGCGCCATTTGATCGAACGTGTGTTAGAACTCTCAGAAGAAGAAGTTGTACCACAGTTGACTCCCCCACCTGCGGGTCAGGGAACAGATGAAGAACTCCGAACACTTCTCGAATCTCTCCAACCTAGAATTCGTGTCTATGGTGTAGGTGGAGCTGGTTGTAACGCTGTTGGAAGACTCGAATCGGAAGGTCTTTTTGAAAATTCATTCGTGACAGGATATGCGATTAATACAGATGCTCAAGCCTTGCTGATGTCACAATTAGAAAATAAAATTCTCATTGGTAGAACTGCCAGAGGGCGCGGTGCAGGCGGCGATCCAACAAAGGGGGAAGCAGCTGCCCTTGAATCTGAGATGTCACTTCGTACAATTACCACAGATACGCAACTTGCAATTATCGCTGCTGGTATGGGCGGAGGCTCTGGTACGGGCGCAGCAGGTCATATCGCACGACTGGCAAAACAGCAAGGAGCTATGACTATCGCAGTTGTAACCTACCCATTCAACTCGGAAGGTGCAACTCGGCGTGAAAATGCAGAGTGGGGGCTTGAGAGACTTCGCGAGCATTGTGACACAGTTCTAGTCATTCCAAATGAAAAGTTATTGGAGATCGAGGGGGTCAAAGATTTACCTCTTGCCAGCGCATTCAGGGTTGGGGATGAATTGTTAGTTCGTTCAATTATCGGAGTAACTGAATTACTTACTCGTGATGGAATGGTCAACCTTGACTTTGAAGATTTGAAATCTGTCATTAATTCTGGTTCTGGTGTTGCTATGATAGGACTTGGCGCTGGATCGGGGCCTGGAAGAGCGGAAGAAGCTACCCTTGAAGCCCTTCATTCCCCACTTCTGGATCTTGATTTCAGTGATGCGAGAGGTGCGCTCATCAATGTGGTTGGAGGGAATAACCTCACTCTTGGAGAGGCTGAACGTTGTGCTCAAATCATTACAGAACGAATATCACCGCATGCTCGAATCATTTGGGGAACTGCAATTGATGAATCCCTCGACGATGAGATTCGTGTCATGCTTGTTCTAACTGGTGTTAAGAGCGAACAAATACATGGCTCTTCAGAAAGTCGGCAACTCAAAGCTCTACGCAGTAGTACAATCGAATTTGTAAACTGATTAATCTTTGATGATAATTATTGCTAATGCAAGTAATCCAACGGTTGCGATACCACCTACTGCGTAATCTAATGCACCGAGAGAATCGTTCTGTATAGAAGGTTCCAGTTCGCCTGTATAGGCTATTCCTGGGATCCGAATTGTTGTTCCGTTCCAAGCATCGCCAGTACTCTGGTCATTCCCGTTAACTGCATTGGCGATTATCGTTAAATCTGTGTATGTACTATTATCCTCGGGACTGATATACGTGAAATTCCACGAACGAACTTGATTTCCAGAGGTAGTATGTGTCCAACCATTTTCGAGTTTCTGGACATGGCCGAGGGTTTCATTGAACTGGATCCCTCCTCCAAAAATCTCTAATCTAAATCCTCCAGCCTCTTCTCCTTCAGAAACGCTCACTTTTGAGGAACGGACTTCAAGGGAAAAATTGTACGAAGTATTCGATTCAAATTGTGATGGAAGACCTACAAGAATGAGTTCTGTTGACGTATCTTGGGAACCGTGACAAATACAACCATCACCAGCAATTTCTCCAATTCCTTGTGGAGCAGAACTCGCCCAGGGCAAAAAGAGAACAAGAGCAATGAGGAATGGTAATTTTTTCATCCCGTCCCTCAAGTAATCCACTCAGCACACTGTTTTGAACCTTTCATGCATGACGTAATAGAAACAACAGTTCAAAAGGGAATGGCGTCAAAAGCAATTTGATAACATGGATTTCAACTCAGACTCAATCACGCCAGACTTCGATGCAGATGACATTAACATCTTCGAGGAACTCTCTTCAAGCAACTCTTTTTCTCAGCCAGAAAGAAATCCTCTCCAGCAAATTTTGCTCGATGAAGAGGACGTAAACGAATCAATAACATTCGATGCGGACGTGATTGCAGATCTATTACAGGTTCTAGCGCACCATGCAATCGTTAAGAGCTCAGACGACCCAACAAATGTCCTTCCTGATGTTGCTAATGATGTTGATATCAACTCGGCTCGAGTCACCTCCCAAGAAGATGAATTCAGATTGTCTCTCCTCGTTGAACTACAAGACGACAAAAAAATCCGTCCTTGTGTAAGAGTTCGTCAAGAAAACGGTTCATTGAATATTGTCGAAGAAGAAGAGAAGGTACCAAAACAATGGCTCCCACTCTACAAAATGCTCCACCAAGCACTTAGTAGCGCAATTGACTCTCTAAAAGCAACTGCACAAATCGCATGATTAGTGAAGAATCAAATCCCAAGTGATGTCAACTTTATCGTTGATCGTGTTTGAGACCGAACAGTACTTCTCGTGGGATTTTTCAATCGTCCTTCTCACGAGTTTTTCTGGAACGTCTCCCTCGACGTTGTAGACGAAATGCATCTTTGTGAAAGAACGAGGTTGTTCCTCCCTTCGTTCCGAATCCATGTCGATCCAGACCCTGCCGAATTCACGGCTTTTTAGGCCTTTTACAACATCTACAATTGAACAAGCAGCAACCATTTGAAGAAGGATTTGGACTGGATTTGGACCATCTTCCCAATCCACATCAATGGCTTGTTTGTGTTGATTTTCGCACCTTAATTTGGTGCCTCCGGCCCAATATACGCTGCCTCTCATAGAAACTACCGCGTCGGTTGGTTCTTGAAGTGGTTATTGGTGGGACGTTATGAGAACTATGAGCGGAACACCTATTGTCATGAAAGATGGTAAACTACACATCCCTGACCACCCAATTATTCACTACATTGAAGGAGACGGAATCGGCGTTGACATTACACCTGTGATGAAAGCAGTGGTGGATGCTTCAATCAGCAAAGCATACAATGGCGAACGAGCCATTGCTTGGAATGAAGTCCTTGCCGGGGAAAAGGCATTCAACGCAACTGGAGAATGGTTGCCTGAAGCAACCCTTGACGCTATGCGAACTGGTTTAGTTTCCATTAAAGGACCTCTAACAACACCTGTTGGTGGAGGTATTCGTTCACTCAATGTTGCTCTTCGGCAGAAACTCGATTTGTTTGCTTGCGTACGACCAGTTCGCTGGTACGACGGAACGCCATCACCTGTGAAATCACCTGGTGATGTGGACATGATCATCTTCCGTGAAAACAGCGAAGACGTCTATGCTGGAATCGAATGGGAAGCAGGCTCTGAAGGCGTTAAGAAACTCATCGACTTCCTGACAAATGAAATGGGAGTCGATAAAATACGATTTCCAAACACATCCGGTATCGGGATTAAACCGATTAGTCAAGAAGGTACATACCGTAT
>CALBJF010000014.1 GCA_937892665.1 uncultured euryarchaeote
GGAGCCGCACCCAAGCCAGATAATATCGCAAATGGAAGTGCAAGTAGCCCAAAGAGAAGCGCCGCATGTGCGGTCGTATCTGCAATTTGAGAATACTGAGAGGATTCCATTTCCCTCCATGTAAAGAAGATATGAAGAGCAAAACAAAGCCCTGCAAGGGCAAAAGATCCTACAACTAATTCTGTCGTAATGACGTGAAAGGTTCCATTTTCAATCATAGACGTCCCTCCAAATAATCAGCCCCATAGTGATTCCACTGTTCCATATTCCATCCTGCTGGTAATCCCTCAGCAGGTAATGGTGGGCCTAGGTTTTCTTGTTCAATGACTTCAGAGGATGCTTCATATTTCTTCAGTTCAGAAGTATTTTTTCTTGGAATCTTCAACAAGAGAACAATTCCAAAGAAAAGAACGATGTGCGCAAGTGACTGAAGATTCAATGCCATTTCGTTAGCCTCCCATTTCGGTTCAAGGCTGGATAAGGAGAACCAAGGAGTGGTTTGAGTAGGTCCTTCTCCTTCCAGAATCGCTCGCCATTGGATCGTGTTTCCATCAAGAGAAGCAGGTAGTGTTGCTTTCCAGCAATCGCCATCCAAGGATGTTGGCACCTGGATAGAATCACCTGATGGCTCCCGCCATTCAATCTCAACGCTCGAGGCGCTAACTGTCTCGACACACAAATCTGTCGATTCACCGATGTCACGAGACGTTGGCGGAGAATAATATGAATCGAGCCGTTGAAGATTCTCAGGGATTGGAATCACGTCCACTTCAAAGGCTTGAGATATCCCAAAATATGGGCTTCCTGAACTATCTCCGTGCTGTACAGCAACATAGAGCGTCTTAGAACCAATATCATCAGCCCTTAGAATCCATGTGTGTGAATAGACGGAGGTGGGGGGATTATCCATTGAAATCTCGATGTAATTATTCGTATCACCCATACCATCAGAGAGTATTTCCCATCCGTGTGAGGTGGGGACATCGCCGTTTGCATTTGTAGTTGATAGCAAGAAGATCCCAAGTGTATCGAGGTTGTGTTCTATTCCAATTCCGGAGATTTTAACCGTAATTTCGGCTGGTTGTCCGACCCAAACAGATTCTGAAGGTTGAAGGTCTAAACCAAGATTGGAGGACGCATTCTGGTTTGCATCGCCATGACATGCTCCTCCACATTGCATATCTTCTAATCCATTTCCTACGCCTCCTGGATTTCCACTTACATGAAGGGGAACCAAGAAAGCGAGAACAAGAAACACTGTTAGACGTGCTCTCAAATCAATCACCTCTCCGAAGTATAACGGCAACAAGGAAAAGAATGCCGATAATCGTGTAAAGTGATCCAAGGCCGAATCCGAGAGCGGGTGGCGGTCCTTCATCGAAATCTGCGGCTTGTGTATCAATGGTGATTTGCGTTGAAGGTGATTGACAATCAGATTCGAGTGTTCGGTCTCCAATGGCCACAGTCAGTTTGTAAGTTGTGAGACCGAGTATACTCGGAGTATCTGCAAAACTCGTTTCGTTTGTTTCACCTAAAGAAACACCGTTTCGATACACACTGAAATCTGCGGATTCTTGTGAATCCCATGACCATGCTAGATTGACTTCACCATCATCGAGAGTCGCCGTAAGACTTGGACATGGCAATGCTGGCAAAGCTTGGACAACTGTCGTGGACTCATCTACTGCACCAGATTCATCGGTAACGACCAAGGTGATAGATACGCTTCCTGAAAGCGGCATGAGGAATGAGACATCCTTTCCCGAAGTCGATGATTGTCCGCCCGATGAAGAAGACCAAGACCACTGATAGGCAACGATTCGGTTATCAGGATCGGAAGAAGAACTGGCTGTTAATTGAACGCGTTCGCCAGCATATGCAGATTCAGTTAAGACGGTGATGATTGCAGTTGGAGGGGCATTGGATATTGTGATTGATGTGGAGGAAAGCCCTGTCGCCTCGCCATCCGTTACAAGAACTTCTACGCTCCACACCTGTCCTGGACCAAGATACGACGAGGGGACAATTGTTGCATTATCAAGAGACCCTTCTCTAAATCCATTCCTAAACCAAGTGATTGAAGTTGTTTTAACCCAACCGTCGTAATCTGAGGATTCAATAAGAAGCGTGATATCTTGTTGTGAGTTGATTGAGTCGTCGATGGTTACTGTTACGAATGGATCTGAATTGATGATATCAACATACAATGTTTCACTTTCTAAACTTGATTCTGAACCATCGAAAGCATGAATCACTGCAGCCCAAGTTTGACCCTTCATGGTTTCAGAAGAGGGGAGTGGATTTACATTGTTCAATTCAGGTTGAATAACATCATCGAGATACCACTGAATATTGAATGTTAGACTATCTAAGACATCTACATCGGTCATTTGGGCATCAACTGAGACATTGGTTTGGCCTGTTACCTGTGTAGCGCTAATTGAAGCTGATTGCAAGACAGGAGCTGTATTTTCAATTGTTATCGCTGGAGAAGATTGCCATGTGGACCATGTGATTCCATCGTTTACACGAACACTTACGTTCCAAGAATCTCCTTTCATAGTGCTAGTAGAAGAAAGGATTTCTGAATCAATTCCTGCGTCTATTCCATTCTTCATCCAGCGATATTCTGTGTTTACAATCGAATCCATGTCTGCATCTGAGGCGCTGACTGCGGGAGTAAGATCGCTTCCAGTCGTTGGGTTGCTCGGGGTGATAGTAACGCTATCTACCGATGGAGGGGTGTTTGTTGTGGCCGATCCAATAATTACTGTTGGTGATGTTTTCCATGCAGAAGTGTCTTCTCCATCTGAAACTCTATATTCAACATACCACTGATCGCCATCTCTAGTAGCCAAAGATGGTACTCTTGCTTGATTGTTTAATTCGGAAACAAGCACACCATCAAGATACCACCTAATTTCACCCGTAAGTTGGTCTCCATCAGCATCAGTATTAAGTTGCAATATTAATTCTAAATCTTCATCTGTTGATGGTGGAACTTCACGCGAAAAAGAACTTGACCCCACTATTGCTACTATAGATCCTGTGTAAGGAGGGGTGTTTTGAATAGTTACTGTGTTACTGGTAAATGTTTGACCATCATCTTGGCCGTCTGAAGGAGTTATCTCGGCATACCAGTTCTCACCTTTTTCTGTCTGAGAGGGAGAAACGGACATCAATCCATTTAGAGATGTTTCGAGAACACTATTTTTGAACCATTGGATTGTTGTGCCGGCCTCAGTATCGCCGTCTGAATCGTCAAAGGTGTAAGACAGGACAAGCGTCTCTGTTGTCCTTGCAGTAGTGCCCGCACTAAGCAAGAGGAAGCTCAGCGTTGGAGCAGTATTGGCAGGAGCACTCCCTTCTGAAATCTGATAGGTAGTTGTATCCCATACGTCATTTGACTTGGTTCCAGTTCCGTCAACAGCATTCGCAGCAACATCGATTGATACAACTCCTGAACCCGTCGAAGGAGCTGTCCAATCGACACTCCAGCTTCTGTAATTGTAATTCGTATGTGTTGCACTATCTGCAGCAGTATTGATCTTGACCCCTGTTCCTGGCGAGGATAATGAGCCTTTGTCGATATCTAAGGCAAATCCTCCGTTGGTTGAGGATGCTCCACCTGTGACTGACACCGTTAATGTGTATGTGCTTCCAGCAGCATATGCTGTTGGCTGACCAGACATTGATAGGGTTGCAGTCTGCGTTCCAGAGCCATGGCAATAGCCGCCGCCACATCCCGTACCCTGGCCGTAGATTCCACCACTATACGCATTCGTCATGGGCGCAGCCATGGCCAAGCAAAG
>CALBJF010000015.1 GCA_937892665.1 uncultured euryarchaeote
TTACTGCGGACGATACGCTCCAATTAACAGCCGACGTTGTCGATCAATTCGGCAACGTAGTCTCCGGTGAAAGCATCTTCTTTACTCCAAGTAACGGTTCGATGACCGGTACATTTGGTGATGTATTCCAGCCATATTCTACTGGAGGCCAAACAGTATCGGTAACATGGACAACAATCACTGTGATTGTCAATGTTCAAGTTGAACTTGGTGCACCAACAGACATTGTTTTGACAGGATGTGATGGAGTTACTCCAGCAGGAACTGAATGTGAGATTACAACCACGCTGTTTGACCAATTTGGAAACGTCATACCTCTGTCTCAAGCAGGTGCATTGACCTATTCAATAAACGATGGACTCTACAGCGAAGCGACGAATATGTATTTCGCTGACAAAGTGGGTACGTGGCAATTCTCTCTGACATCTGGAATTGGCTTGTCAGATTCAATCACGATTACTACTGGTCATGGAGCGATGGATTCACTTGAAATTGTTCCTTCAGCATGGGACCTAACAGCTGATGAATTAATCTTCATGAACACAACAAGAATTGACATTCAAGGAAATAGACTACCTGTTTCCTTGCCTTTAGCAAACTGGACGTTTGTGAGTGATGGTGCAGTAAATGTCACATTCAATCATCCAGTACAATGGATTCCAACCGGTCTTGGTGGCCGTGTGATCACAGCACAGTACGAAACGATTTCAACATCAATTACAGTCAACGTTACCAAAGGTGTAATGACAGGTATGGCATTGATAGTTGATTCAGCGGATGCAAATGATCAATCTTACAGTTTGACTGCAGATGGGACATTGCAAGTGAAAGCAAAGGCTAGTGATGCGAAAGGAAACCGTTGGACAATTGACGTAAATTGGACAATTTCTCACCCAAGTTGGACTGATCAGTCTGTCCTTCTTTACACACTCTCTGATGAGACCGAGTTCATGCCTCAATTGGCATCGGAAATCCCTTACATGATCTATGCAGAATACACATCTGGAGGCGTTGTCTTTAGCGAATCTGTTTCAGCGACAGTATCCGAGGGTATCTTGCAGATATTCACCATGAGTTCAATCGCTTCAACTGGTGATTCCTCAACTGCATACAATATCAGTGCGGATCAATACCTCGATTTCTCTGTCAGTCTTAGCGATGGAGATTTGAATCCTCTGGAGGCTTCAAGCCTTACTTGGTTGTTTGAAGATTTGGTTTCAGGTTCTGTAATTGACATGACCTCAACGTTTGAATCCGATGCTTATCATTGGGAAGCAACCACAGCTGGTTCCTACAGAGTAACTGCATTCGTTGTTAATGCAGATGGATTCAATTACTCGAAACAAGTTGATATCTCGGTTTACCATGGTGTTGCAGTCTCGCTTGATCACACGCTGGATACGTTGAGTGAAGATGCAGGCGAATCGATTGACATTGTCATCACTGGTACAGATAGCGACGGCAATACATTCTCTCAAGACGTTGAATGGACTGAAGATGGAACCACTTCCTCTCGAATCGTCCCACGTGCTGATATTGGAGCCTATACCTACCAAGCATCCGTTGCTGGTGAGCATGTAATGGTCTACTCTACACCTGGTGCAACAAATACGTTTGATCTTTCAATACAACCTCAGATGGTTGTTGCTTACCTTGAGGTCGTCTTATCGACAACAACCGTGGAACAACAAGCATCGATTGATGTCACGGTTGAAGCAAAGGATATGTTCTACAATCCAATTCCTGTTCCAAGCAGTGCCCGTGTTGATTCAACTGGGCGAGGAACTGTCAAAGAACTCGGACCAGGTCAGTGGCGTGTAACAACGCTCGATAGTGGTTCTCAAACGATTACTGTTACAGCAGGTCAAGTTAGCGAGAATCTTGAGATTGAAGTGACAGGAACCTTTGGTGGATTTTTCGCTGAGGGCGGTGTGTTGTATTACGTAGGAGCCGTTCTGATTGGCTTAATTGCAGTTGTTTTGCTTGTTATCTTGGTCATTGCTCTCCGTTCAGGAAGAGATGATGACGACTGGGATGATGACTACGACGAAGATGATGAGGATTCAGCCCCAGCAGCTCGAGGTCCAAGTGGCCCAGCACCTGGAACTGGTCCAAGCGGCCCTGCACCTGGAACTGGACCGAGTGGTCCAGGTCCATCAAGCCCTCCACCAGAAGCCGAAGAAAAAGAAGATATGAGTTGGATGGTTGAACATCGTGTTGATGACGATGGTACTGAATGGGCTCAGAATGAAGATGAGACATGGTACTTCAGGGAACCAGGTCAAACCGATTGGGCTGTCTGGGAAGATTAGGTGATTGTATGAGATCGAAACAGTCTGCATTCCTCTTATGCATTCTGTTGATGTTCGTTCCGTTGACGAGTCTTCCTGTTGGTGCAGCAGGACCTCCTGCACAAGTCGTTATCACAACGCCTTCAACATCTCTTTCTTCTGATGGTGTCCTGCAATTAGATGCCACAATATACGACGCATTGAATAACGTTGTCGAAGGCGAAATCACGTGGTCTTCCACCAACGGTACAGTTGAGGATGGTGGTCTGTTCTTTCCTTGGTCGGCAGGTCAAGTAACCATTCGAGCCGAACATGCAGGATTCAACGACACCGTTGTTGTGAATGTTGAAGCAGGTTGGGGCCAGTCAATTGAGATCAACACCACAATTTCTCCGAAGGCTAAACAACCATTCCAACTTCAAGCAAATCTCCTCGATTCACACGGTAATCCTCGAACTGGACAAGGTGTTGTATGGAGTGTTGATGGAGAGTATGTTGGACAAGGGCAGCCGTTATGGACGCCTCCAACTCTCGGTCACTATGAAATCGTTGCCCGATTTGATCAAATGGAACAGCAAGTCTCAATGGAAGCCATAGCGGGAGATCCATTCGAATTTATCTTTGAGGAGAATGTTGTAATTCGTAGTGGATTTGGCGTCAAACTCACTCCAGCACTGGTTGATTCATTCGGACAAGAGATGAATGATACATTGGCAGGAACAAAAGTCTGGACTGCCGAAAATGGAAGTGTAACAGCTCAAGGTTACTTCTTTGCCTCAGCACCAGGGTTTTGGAATCTCAGTATCCGTGCAGGTTCTGTATACGGTAATGGGACGGTTCGAGTTATTCCTGCCGATGCAGCAATCGTATCGATTCAAATCATACCTGAAGAAACCACCTATCAATCGGGAGAAGCGTATCGATTAGAAGCAGTCCGTACCGATTCATCAGGCTATACCTCTCCAGTTCCGGTTCCAATCGGTAATTGGACAGTTAGTAACGGAGCTGTAGCTCAAGTAGGCGATGAAGTTCATTGGACTCCTGGAAAAGAGGGTTCATTGACAATGGAAGTCATTGATTCCGACATTGTTGCCTCAAAGACAGTCACTGTGATTCATGGCGCTGCAATTTCTACACAACTTGTTCCAAGTTTATCTCGATTAAGTGCAGGTCTGCAAGTTGCTTTGGTTCATGAAGCGACTGATGCTTTTGGAAATATTTGGCAAGTCGATGGTAATATTTCCAAAACAAGTAACGATCAATCCTCATCTGAAATATTCTCCTCCTATGCTACCTTCACTCCAAAACGCATTGAGAGCATCCGATTCTCTGCAACATATTTTGACAATCAAACTGGTATTTTACACCAAAGTGAATATCAAGAGATGGTCGAACCAGGTAGATTGGCTTTCATCATCTTACCAGAAACAGGTACCGAAGTTCCAGCAGATTCATTCTTGCGATTCGACCCAGATTTCACCGATTCATATGGAAATAGTATTCCATTTGTTGCCGTGAATT
>CALBJF010000016.1 GCA_937892665.1 uncultured euryarchaeote
AAGTAAATGCCGATAGATTTGTGAAATGTGAAATTGGAATGAAAAGGGTTGTTGTACCTCTTGAAATATTATTGTAAACATCTCCCACACCATCCAAATCCAAATCGTACTCATACGTTAGATTAGACGTTGTAGAAGAATAGACTGCATGATATAATGTTGCATTTACGCCATCAACCGTATCAACCGTTGATCCATTTGATAACACAGTGGTTTGGAGGAAAATTTCGAGGTTTGTACAGTCATTGACGACATCCAATAGAATGACTTCACTATCAACTATGCTGGTTGAAGAATCTGATGATGAATCATCCAAACAACCTGCTAAACCCATTGATAGTAACAAAAGAATCACTAGAATTGCATTTTTTCTCATAGAAACTCCTAGGCTTATTTGGTATATGGTTTGTTCCCCGTATTGAAATCTCTTTACCAACAGCCCATCTGAGAGAAGCATGGACGGAAAGGATTCTCTTGAACAGACAATGAAAATTGTTGATGCTTTTACCTCAGAAAGAGATTGGGATCAATTCCATACAGTCAAGAATTTGATCTCTTCTATATCGATAGAAGCTGCCGAATTGTCTGAAACAGTTCAATGGTCAAACCCATCTAAGGAAGAAGTTCTTGCGGATTCCCAATTAGTTGAATCAATGAGTAACGAACTTGCAGATGTGATGGTCTATTGTCTGCGATTATGTTCGGTTTTAAATCAAGATCCAATTCAAATTATGCATGAGAAAATCAAACTCAATGCTGACAAATACCCTATTGAAAAGGTCAAAGGCAGTTCAAAGAAGTACTCTGATTACGATTGATCAGGCTCAGGAAGAATCTGTAGGATATCTTCAACGGGTTGGTCGAGGAAGGCATCGAAGTCATCGATATAATCTGCTGATGATGAATTAAAATGCTTTACGAAAGAGCCTTCGAATCCGAGTTCATCTAAATCCCCATAGAAGTCTACAAGGAATGTTTCTTCTCCTTCATTATGGACCAAGTATGCAATGAACCATGCTCCAATATCGTATACCCCAACAGGTGAAGAGTAGGTTAGATTTTCTAAACCAACATCTTGATTCTTGTACCCATCAATGGATTGTTCAAGTTTCCATCGCATAACTTCTTCAAAGTAATTATCTCTAGTATCAGGTTGTCTTGAATAGAGCAACTGAGCCATGAACTCGGCTCCACCTTCAGAGAACCAAGGGGTGCCTTTCCCACCCATCTTTGAATCACGTTCACAGGCCACTCGGTTGTCTGATGAACATTCATCAGAGATATGGGCATGTTGATAGATGTGGAAATATTCATGCAAAACTACTGGTTTGTAATCCTCTTCTTCAGGACCTGGATACTTCGAGGTCATTGTTAGCATTAAGAAATCGTATTCAAGATAATCACGTTTGAATGTGCCTACCGCTGCACCACCGTCTTCAACATAATGTGAGAAAATTTGATAGTTCTCATTTGCACAATCCCATTCCTCGCTCCACGCAGAATCCAATGCTTTGTGACGTTCACAATAAGCATCTTCGAGTTCCAAAGCAGCATCAAGATCCAAACCTACAATGTAGAGTTCAACTGGACCGTAGTTTCCCCATTCTTCTCGAGCGATGTTATACCATTCAAGCGTGAGATTGATGCTTTCATTCGAGACATCTGAGGCAGCATACATTTCTGGCTCGAGACATGTAAGATTCCCCCAAACCCAGAGCTCAGTACTTCCATCAGCACAAGTGATTTGATTTGATGGAACTTCAACAACTGGAGGTTCGTCAGTAGTGTTTTCAACTTCAGTTATAGGAGGGATATTAGATTCAGATTCGATATCTGAATCTGTATCTGAATCTGAATCTGTATCTGAATCTGTTTC
>CALBJF010000017.1 GCA_937892665.1 uncultured euryarchaeote
GCGCTGTTCCAACCAACACCCTTTGATCGGAAAAGACAGCCCAAGCGCACAAGTTTTCATGTGAGATATAGGACCCTAAGCAACTATTCCGTACGCTGTGGCGGCAACCAAGCCTGTGGGCCTGGATTTCGAGATTCCATTTCCAAACAACTGAATACGACACATAGTGTCTCAAACCTCACTTGTAAAAACAATGTGCAGTCCTAAGCTACACATACCATGGTATTTCCAGATCGAATCCCGGTATGGAGAGCGGTGCGGAAGCAATTGAAATTGTTCGAACAAAAGTCAACCCAGTACCCCGCTCATAGGACTTTAGAGGCTCGAGCAATGAGAAGTATTGCCCACCAATATAAGCCCTGTAAATTAGTTCTTTTGATTGATTCTCTGCAGCAAGCCAATCGCAGGCTTCTTCTCTAATTGGTCAGGGATCATTTCGTCCTCAGGTTGAAATTTTAGAGTTCTAACAAGAGAGGTGGAAATAAAGCCAATCGCGAGCAGCCACGTTAAAAATGGAATGAAATCGAGCGATGTATCAAAGTTCATCCAGTAAGTGAAATAGTTCTGATTTTGGATGATTGCACTTTCCATCTTCTCAGCATCTTCATCCGCAATTTCCGATGAGGATTGAATCTCGAATACAGGGACTAGATCATTGAAAGTTGGTTGGCTTTGCATCTGATTTCCTTGGCGGTTATCCAAATAGAATGTTGTGGTTGATTCACCTGCGATTATCAAGCCTGAAAGCTGTTCTGACTTTATTTTAATTTCACTTCCCAAATATATTGGCAGTGCACTAGGAATCACATCAAGAAGAGTAAAAGTTCTCAACAAATTTGCCTGTATGGAGCGCTCAGTGGCATTGACGGTGGTGGAACACACCTTGACTGGAATCCCCTTCAAAATATCTTCGCCAGTACAAGTAATATCTGCTATTGCGTATCCCGAAACATCCACTTTATCTTCTTGTCCAGTGATAAATCCACCAGTCGTTCCAGATATATCTTCAGGGGTTATCAGTCCAAAAGTTGCCTCCGACATCCTGTCATTTCTCCATGACAATTGGGATGAGGAATCTTGTTCGATCAACTCACCTTTATCGCAGGAAGATTTCTCACCGCTACAAATCGTGTAATTTGTACCATCTCCATTGGCAACTCCGTTAGAACCGAAGTAAGTCTGATTTGATTCCAGAGATGCCCATCCAACACTCAAATCCGATGAATTTCCTGAGGCTAAATAGGCGTTTACAGGGTCGTGCCAGCCTAAGAGCCAACTGTCGATCGATTGATTTAGATACGGAGTTGTAGCAAAATTGCTAACTAGAAATTCTTCAACAAATTCTCCAAAGATTGAGTCCATCATTAAAGATTGTAATGCAGCCGCAGAATTTGTATCGATCTCATAAGCGGAAGCTATGACGTCGACACCCCATGGTTCGGTTTCAGTATGGGTGCCTGATAAATATCCAGGTGCTACTTTACCGGACAATTCACCATAGAGGAACAGAAGCGCTCCAGAAGAACTTGTTAACCCAAGTGGACCATACAGAATATTTGCAGATTGCTCAGGTGTTAAGGAGATTGCAGATAACGAGTTGCCACTGGCCCATTCTCCACCCTGATTCATGCTGTATGTCAGATATCCACCAAAAATGGGGTCTTCATCACCAAAGGAAGTATTGACAAATTGTCCGGCATTTAACGTTCCACTTCCGCCAAGAAGTGCCATTTGTAACGAGGTTACTGAAGTCGCCCAACCTTCAGACCAAAGCGATATTGCCTCATACTGAGTACTGCTTAGTCCAAAAGTAGACATCGCTTTAGCAGAATCCATGTTTAGAAAAGCGCTCAAGCCAAAGCCAGTTCCTGCTGAGTTCTTGGCTAGCAGTCCAAGTGGAGTCGCACCGCCGTCTCCATTCATCATCAAATTAAGGCAATCAACATCTGAAAAATCAACATCGAGTAAGTTGTTTAAACGCTTTGCAACATCTTCACTATCGGTAAAAGGTGAACCTCCTCCATTGGATTGAAATTCCAATCCAATTGCAATGTATAGGGACCAATCCCGAATGAGGGTTTGAGCATAATCGGGGACTAAAGTATCCTCTTCTCCGTCATCATTGGTATCGACCATTTCAGTAGCAAGATAGCCATATGCAGTGGCACGTTGCAGGGTAATAGAGTTGGCAGGCTCTTCTTCTATGGTTGAAAGTAATGCTTCGGGCTCACCCATGCTCATGAAGGCTACCGGGCCTAGTTCGTTGACTAATGATACGTTGAATCGAGGATCTAATGGATGAAGTGAGGAATACAATGCTGAATCAATACCGCCAATAAAATTGGCAATAGGAAGGAGGTTTCCGTCAAGAGTATTAGGTAAGATTACACTTACTTCGCCTGCTGCTTCAGCAGCGGTTAATGCAGTATACCCGTATGAGCCAAAACCTGCACCGCCAATAGTACTGGTCATCGAGGTGATGTGGTCGGCTGTTGCAATCCCTGCTTGGGTGGTATTGAGGTCCTGATTCATCATTCCGCTGGCAAAACCAATTTTGGTCAAATCCATGATTCCATTGATTGCGCTACCAGTCGCTCCGATGATTTGGGGTCTGAATTGTATATTCAATTGTGTTAATTGTTGATTGCAGGGATGTTCACTCTTTGAAGAACATTCAAACGAATTGACCACATTATAGGTTATTTCCCCTTTATCTGCGTCATGTTCTAGCAATGTTTTATGCGATGTAATTTGATAGGTGTAAGGCCCTTTTCTATCATATTTAGGGGGGGCTTGATTTTCTAAAACCTGATCTTCATTGGATAAATCCCATGCATAATAATCGCGTGTTGAAATGGAAGTGGCCCAACTTGCCTCTACCGAATCACAATCACCGTCCTGGCCACAGATTGTATCTAGGGGATAAGTCGCAAACTGGTCATCGACGGCTCCAGCAACAGCTGCAGTGAAGACGATTGGTAGTAAAGTGAGGTTGAGGAGCAAGAAGACTAGGCCAAATCCAATGAGGAATTTGCTACGACTCACCCGTTCCACATACTGAATTTTTCAATTCGGCCATTAAA
>CALBJF010000018.1 GCA_937892665.1 uncultured euryarchaeote
AAACTTGCGCTTGAATCCGTTGTTCAACGAGCTCGCCTTTCATATCACCGAATAGCACAGGAAGTTCGTAATGTAGTTGTCAAAAAGGGGGCTCCTGAAGATGGAACAACTTCTCCAATGCGTCCGCTTCCTGGCGGTGCTCGAATGTATCCGGAAACAGATGTGCCTCCAGTTATTGTTCATAATGATCATTGGGCTGCAATTCTCGGAAACTTACCAATGAGTCAAGATGAACGAATGAGTCGATTGAAGGATACTGAACTTTCCGAAGATCAATGTAAGCAACTTCTTTCTCGAGAATTAGACGATGTCTTTTTCAAATCACATTCAACTCCAACAAAGGCTTGGGCATCGCTCCTTCTGGTACATGAATCGGTTGAAGCGTCGGTTCTTTCTACAGTTCTAACCGTTCGTGAAAACGGTGGAATTACAAGAGAAGGGATTGAATCAACCATTGAACACTTTGCTCAAATGAAAGAAATTTCAGCAGTGGAAGTAGAAACCTATGCAGAAGAAAATGGGCTTGTACCAGCAGATGTGGGCGATCTTGAATCGATTGTTGAATCGATTGTTCTCGAGCGTTTAGATTTCGTAAAAGAACGTGGAATGGGGGCAATGGGGCCACTAATGGGCATTGTTATGGGCGCCTGTCCCGGCGTGGATGGTAAAGAAGTGAGTGCCGTTCTTCGAACTGTCATCCAGAGGCATTCAGCATGAAGCGTGTTGTTCTCTTATTGCTTCTACTCTTCCTTTTACCGTTTGCAAAGGCCGAATCAACCTACTTGTGGGAACATGAATTTGAAAACGGTTACATTACAACTCAACCTCTTCTTGTCGAAGATTCAGTCTTTGTCCGTACCTCTGGTTTCTGGATGGGGGATGAACGACCACAGATATCTGCGTTTGAGATTATATCTGGAGATGAATTGTGGACCTATCGTTCTGAAACCACTCTTCAGCATGACATGTCTCCGCTGATGTTTGTTGAAGCTGGAAGCGGAGCCTGTGGTTCGTGGCAAGACCTTCTTGTTGTTGCTTGGGCAGATGGGAAAGTAACTGCCCTGAATCCTTCGGATGGAGAGTTGGTATGGGAACAACAAACAGAAGTGAACGTTCTTGGAATCACCGGTAAACTCGGAATTGATGACGATCGAGTTGTTGTTCCCACCAGAGAAGGATTGTCGACATTTTGTTTTGAAGATGGAGAACAACTTCTACGAGTTGAATTTGAAGAAATAGGTTGGAGAAATGGGGTATTGGTCTCAGAGAGCGGTTATCACGTTGGTACTGAATCGGGTGTCCTCTATTCTGTCAACAGAGATGGGGCGATAGCGAACTTCTCAATTGGTGACGGAAAGATTCGGCATGCTCCGATTGAAACCCAACACGGGCTTCTTATTCATCTCCAAACAACAACAGGGTCGAAGCTGTATCTCAACAACAGTATAATCGGGAACTACGGATATTCTCCTGCAATTCCTCTGCAGTACGATGAAAATATCTTCCTCGCAACTTCTGCAGAATGGATTTCATTGTCATGCGATGATGTTACATGTTTCGAAGAGTCGAAAAGTTCGTTCCATTCAAATGGAGAAATGTCCATTCGAACTCTTGAGAATAATTCAATTGAACTGTGGGTTCCTTCAAACACACCAGATGGAGGTTGGGGCGTCTTTAATCGAACCTCTTTGCAAAGGATGCACACGACTTCATTTGATACCTACACTACTGCAGCACCGGGCTTTTCTTCTGCTGCAATGGCTCTTGGCAATGACATGGGGCTGTTGCAAGTAACGGTCTTCGAAAGCGATGAAATCATTAAACAAAAATCATCGTTCTCGTTAATTGAAGCACTTCATTACATTCTTCTTCTTTCATCATACTTGCTTTGTTGCCTTTTCTTTGCAACAAATAACAAACCGAGATTATGGAAGGCTCTCACATTGTTTCTTCTCTTGTTTACTGTAGCTGCAGTGCCAGAGATATCCTCTAAATGGCCGACCTTCGCCGAATCAGATGGAGAGGCTACATGGGATACGGAATGGCCAGAAGAATGGAGAGAAACACAAATTGTTGTCATAGAAATTGACGGAACCGAGAACGTTATCGGCGGCCTCAGTGGGTACTCAAATGTCTATGAATTAACGCAAGCAGCATCTGCCTCCCTTGGGATTTCAACGGAGTATGAAGATCAATACTTGGGTCTGTATTTACTTTCATTTAACGGAACTGAAGGCGATGGATGGGAGTTTACTCTCGATGGTTCACGTTCGAATACAGGCATCGTCGATACAGCGATAGATTCAGACTCAATTCTCCGTTGGAGACCGGCCTAAGCGGGAACACTCAAGGCTAACCGACTTCTGGTATGTTCATGCTGAGCGGACTTGGTACACATGGACCTCAAGTTTCATCGCTTGGTTTACTCGTTATCAATTCGATTCTTTTTGCCTCAGCAATTTGGCTACTGATGCGTCCAAATAATCACCAGAAAGGGTGGCTATGGTCGTTATTCCTACTCGCTATTCTCGCATCGGGATCTCGAATATTACTAAGTGGTCTTCCAAACATTATGCCAGTCACAATCCTTGTGATAATGGTCGGTTCGAAGTATGGTCTTCAACGTAGCATTGCCTTTGTCATTCTCGTTACTGTATCCAGTAATGCGGTCCTTGGAGATGGATGGTGGACTCTCTTCCAGGTTCTTGCTTGGTCCAGTGTCGCTGGCGTAAGTGCAGTGTTTTCGGTTCATGACAACGAGGGAAATCTTTCGATGAAGCGCCTTTCATTTGCAGCTGTTTGGAGTGTACCATTGTTCAGCATGATCGTATCACTTTCTATTCTCGATGGAGCAATGTCAAGTCTAGAATTTGTCCTTTACTTATTCAACGGAATTCCATTTGACGCGCTCCACATGATGGGGAATATATTCTTTGCAGTTTGGTGTGGAGCTTGGTTTGAACGAATCCTTTCCCTTCAAACGCCTTCCCAGCAAAGAATTGTTCGAGAGGATCAACATGTCAGCATTGTCTGAACCTCCAACAATGGCCTTTCTTTGCCGAGCAGATTTAGAATTGTCTGCAGGGAAACTTGCAGTGCAATG
>CALBJF010000019.1 GCA_937892665.1 uncultured euryarchaeote
CTACTTGCTGACGAGATTAACCGTGCTCCTCCAAAGACCCAAGCTGCTTTGCTTGAAGCAATGGAAGAAAAGCAAGTTACCATTGAGGGTATCACGCACAAACTTCCTGCTCCGTTCGTTGTTCAAGCAACACAGAACCCAATCGAGCAAGAAGGAACATACCCGCTTCCTGAAGCGCAAATGGATCGTTTCCTCATGAAGATGAGTATGGGGTACCCAGACCGTGCTGAAGAGAAAGCAATTCTCGCTCGACGTAAGTTGCGTGGAAAGGACGGGCACGATGTTGAGCAAATCACATCGCCAAAGAAGGTCGTTGCTATGCAAAAGGCACTGGAAACAGTCCATGTTGATCCAGCAATTCTTGCATACATTGTAGAAATCGTTCAGCGTACTCGTGAAGACCACCGTGTCACCAACGGTGCTTCACCTCGTGCATCACAATCCTTGTTCAAGACTGGTCGTGCAGCAGCAGCTATTGCTGGACGAAACTATGTCATACCAGACGATATCAAAGGAATTGCACTGCAAATTATCTCTCACCGTATCAACATGAAGCCTGAAGCAAAGATTCGTGGAATCACTGGAATGCACATCGTTCGAAAGATTCTCTCGGAAGTTCCAGTTCCTGTAATTTCTTGAACATAAGCGCTCTTTGGAGGCTGAAGTTCAAAATGGGTGACCTATCTGGGTTATATTGAGGGGGAGCAGGTATGACAATGAATCCGTACAAAATGGTCATCGCCGTCGCCAATCAAAAGGGTGGTTGTGCAAAGACAACTACTGCCGTTAATCTAGCAGCTGCTTTGGCTAAAGGCAATCGAAAGCAAGGCGTACCTCCTGCCAAAGTCTTGCTTGTAGATCTTGATCCTCAAGGAAACTGTGCAACTTCATTCGGTATTGAGAAGAAGAATATTCGACGTACAGCTTACGATGTTCTTGCGAATGATTCCGGTGAAGAACTTCCATTGATGGAAGAATACCTGCTTACACCAAGAGAACTTACTGATGCAATGCAGAAGGCGTTTATTCTACGAAAAGGGAAGAAAGCGCCACAGAATTTGACCATTGATAACCTCTGGTTGCTTCCGAGCGATATCCATCTTTCAGGAGCAGAAATTGAACTATCTCACAAGATTGGACGGGAAACCAGACTTCGTGAAGGTCTTGAACCTATTATTGAGGAGTTTGATTACATCGTTATCGATACGCCTCCTTCACTCGGTTTACTTTCAATCAATGCAATGTGTGCTGCCAATTGGGTTATGGTTCCAGTTCAAGCAGAATACTATGCTCTTGAAGGATTTAGTATGCTGATGAATTCAATCAAGATGATTCAGAAGCGTATTAATCGTAATCTGAAAATCTTTGGCGTTGCAATGACGATGGTTGATGCCCGCTCAAAACTCAGTCGTCACGTTTGCACAGAAGTAAGTCGCAAGATTCCAAATAAGGTCTTCAATACCACAATTCGTCGCTTAGTTAAGGTCGCTGAAGCACCTTGGAGCGGTGCTCCAACCGTTTTGTTAAATGAGCCTAGAGCCAGTGGAGCTGGTGCAGGATCGCTTGAATATTGGACACTTACCAAAGAATTCCACAACAGAGTTCAATCGATGCGTCGTGAATTTGGTGTGAAAGAACATCCAAAATTGTTGACTGGTCGTCGATGAATAGGTGAGAAACCAACTCTTTCGACGCTCTTTCGCGCGGTCAGGTTAAGTACGAATGCGTATGCATTCGATTTGGGATGCACATATGACTGGAGAAGGAATGACCTCTGTAAGTGTAAGTTACGAAGTTCGTAGACAATTGAATACCATGCGAACGGTAAATGGACATAAGAGCGTAAACATGCTTCTTGAAGATGTTATTCGAGCCCACAAGATGGCTCGAATGCGCGGTGAACTCGATGTGCTGCAAGAGCACCTTAAGCGAGTTGCTGATGTGAACGTTGAACATTTAGTCGATCGATTAAATATGGCTCCTTTCAAGGTTTGAGGTGATTGGAAATGATGGCATGGCGTCCACCTGGTTACCTTCTAACAACACAACAACTTGTTCGTGCATTATTCGATGATTCAACTGATGAATCCAAACTATTGACTGCTGCTGCTGCTGGTAAAGTCGAGCTCTTCGCTCTTAACAAATCATGGAATGCAGTTCTTTGGCTGATCATGAATACACTCAAAGAAGATGGGAAACCAATCTATTCTGGAGTTGAACTCGGAGACTTGCGTTCCTGTCTACCCATTGCGTGGCGCTGATTACTCGTTGCCCATCTTAGCAAGGTATTCGTGTCCATACCATTTCCATTGTTCTGTTGTCCATCCTTCAGGAAGACCTCCTTCTGGCAATGGGGGCGCTTCTTGTGGTTCTTCTGCGATTGGTGCTGATTCTGCTTCAGGTTCAGGTTCCGGTTCACCCAATGTTGCAATTGATTCGATGGATTCTTCATCACTGAAGAGTTCTTCAGCAGACACTCCTCTTGAAGATTCGGCGACTTTTTCTTCCTTCTCTTGCTCTTCAAGATTCAGAGGTTTGACATCCTCTTCCCAAAGTGAATCGGATTCAACGCCTCCAAAGGCTGAGGATCCGGCTGTTCCTTCCAATGCTTCATCCATAGCAGCAGAAGTTGGTAATCCAGCTGAACCGTAAGTCTTGCTGGTTTGCGTTGATTTACGACGAGAAGCGAGCGTTCCGATGATGACGATGACCAACGTTAAGATTCCAAAGAGACCTCCTCCATAGACCAAAACATCCTTCATTGCATCTGTTTCATACCATGCCTCATCTGTTGAGGTTGTATCTGATGTCGTGTTCCAACTTGAGAAAGAGATTGAAGTCTGATTTGCTGCTATGCTGTCTGCAACATATTGAACATAGGCTGGTGTACGCCATCCAACACATACATCTCTTACATCTGTGAAGTCGAGATTGCAGTGATCTTGAATTGTTTGAATTCGAGCATCATTATCGTTGTAATCTGAATTTGAACCTGTTCCATCTCTGTCAATATCGAGATATTCATTTGGATCTAAATCCATATCCTTCGATTCTGAACCATCTGCCCATCCATCTCCGTCTTTGTCTTCACATCCAAAGGATTCGAGTTCCGTATTCTGGAGTGGGTCTTCTGGGTCAGGCAACCATGCCTTTGTTGACGTTCCTGGCTTGGTTGGGCACTTGTCAGGCATAGTACCTGTTGCGTTATCTCCGTACCCATCACCATCACCATCAGTCCATTGGGAAATCATGTCTGGAAGAGCGTCAGCGCCTTGTTGTGCTGTCCAATTCTCATCAGGGTCTGAATATCCATCAAGATCACTATCCGGGCATCCATAGCGGTCTTGTGTTGAGAATCCGTTGACTTGTGGGCATCCATCTGCAAGTGTTCCTTGAGGATTATCTCCGTACCCATCTCTGTCAGTATCCGCCCACTGTGAACTGTCTGTTGGATAGATATCGCCCTCTTGGCCATTTGAGTTATC
>CALBJF010000020.1 GCA_937892665.1 uncultured euryarchaeote
CCTTCCATCGGCGAGCCATATCCTTGGTGATTTGCGCACCGTTGTACTTGGATTGCACTTCCTTGATGATTTGAGCGTCGACATAGTCTCCAGCGTATCCTGTGTGCATTTGGTCACCAGGTCCCGGAATCGTTCCGTAAACACGGCAAAGGTCAGTCGTACCTGCTCCAATGTCGATGACGAGTGTGTGTTCGATCATGTCTAGAGCATATGCAACAGCGAACGGCTCTGATATAATCATAGCAGCGTTAACTGAACCTGCAGCAGCATCGAAGATTGCAGTTTTGTCAACGTGGCTAGCTTCAGCTGGTGCTCCAATGACTGCGACAACACGGTCGTGGTCTTCAGGGTCAGATAGTCCAATAAGGTGGGTAATGAAGTGAGCAATGAATTCTCTGTCTTCTTTTGTATCTTTGATGACACCAAGTTCAAGAGGTCTGAATAGATTGAGTGCCAATCTATTCTTGAGCGCTTCTTCTCCAAAGAGAACATCTCTCTTCAAAAAGTTTCGAGCAATTGCATCTTTAGGTGTTCCAATTACAGTGAGTTCTTCTTCTTCGTGATTTCCTGATGAAACCATTACGGAGCGGAAAGTTCCAAGGTCAATTCCAATATACAATACGTCTTCAGTCATAGCGTTCGCCTATTTTACGGACATCCACCCACTTTATGAAGCATCCCTCTCTGAACTTCCGTGAAAACGGACTAAATCACAGCAATGAGATTATCTATAGATGCGTAATCAAAGCCAACTTTGACATGCCTGACAGTACCATGCTGAGTATTCAGGATAGAGTTGTCCCATGTTATTGCAATTTGTGCATTCTTTCAATGCGTTATCTCCAAACATTTCCAAAACAAGAGCAACATGTTGCTCTTCTTCGATTCCAAGTTGCTGGCGCATAACCCAAAGCATCTGATCTTCACTTGGTGAAATGATTCCATCTTCCAATACTAAAGCGACTACGTTGCGATAATCATCCCATACCGTCACATCTCTGAAATCGAGGATTACCCCACCCTTCTCAGCCACAATATCTTGACCACCTGGGTCATCGACATACAAGACTAAGGATTCTGGTTTCAAGTCATCACCGCGCAATTCAAAGGAGATTCGATTGCCATTCAAAATTGCATAAACAAGTTTTGAACTTCGATTAATGACATTGGTTATCGAACGAGCTGTTGATTCAATAGAACTTCCTCGCTTCCAACCTGTTTCACTTTTTTCATTAAATGCATAAAATTCAGTTCCCTTGCTTGGATACTCAAGTCGTATTTCCTCTCCTCCATCAAATCCGTTTGATACGATGGTTAAAGCAGCCACTTCTGTGGATACGATGTTATCGTCATCGTCAAAACTGATCATAAGCGGCTTTCTGTCTTCAGAAGCGGCATTGTAGTGCCCTTGCATCCCTGTCATCCATTTATCTTCTAAACGTTGCAGAGATTGCTCTTGTTCATCAGAAAGATTTGAATCAACTCCAAGAACACCTTTTAGGTCTCCACGCTCCATTTCAGACTTGAATTCCTGAATCAGTTCATCATCTCTGCGATGATTTGGTGGTGGACCTCTCACTTTCGAAGAAACATGATTCGGATCTTTCCATTCATATGAACAACGACTACAGGATAAGTATCCATCCATTGTTGAGGGTTGGCTTTCACCACCACAACGTGGACAATCACCTTCGTCTTGTACAGAGATGTTGTCTATCGCTTCATTTCGACCTTTACGGATACCACCAAAGCCAGCCATGCTACGCCACTAGCGAATCTTTCTATGAAGCCTTCTATCGAGAGGTTTGAAATTAAATCAGAAGTGCTTTGAGCCCATAGTGGATGAGATTATCTTGACCATATAAGCGTCGCACCTCGAATGAGACTTCTTGGTCTATGGATGCTTGCCCCTCTTCATCATCTGCCAGCATGAATACTCCTTTTGGTCCAGATGCAAATTCAACAAGAACCGTCGAGATTCCTCCCAGTAACGGAGCTCTTAATGAGAATTCAGAAGGGGCTCCGGCGGCACTAAGTCGAGTCCAAGTAAGGATAGATGCACTGCTATCGAGTTTGTTTGTTGCTGGAGAGATTCGTTCTCCTTCTGAATTGAGTTGACGAGGTGGCCAGATAATCCCAGAAGCATCTTCTTGAGCATGTAATCCAAGGCGTGATGGCATAGCAAGCACGTGTTGGGATTGAGAAATATAGGCGCCTTGACTTACGCCTGAAACCTCATTCTTCCATGCTTCATTGATAGCAGATTTATGTTCTTCATCTATCGACTTACCATGCGATAAGTCCGGCCATTGAACAATATTTTCATCTTCCGTAAGAGCTACAATTGCCGAAGAATTGGATGCAATCAAACGATATTGTCCATCTGGGTCAACTCTCCAATCGGTTGTTGATTCGATGATCGAAGAGATACGAGTGCTCGGCGTATATTCAAGCGATTCAACAAGTGAGTCAATCTGAATTGTCGATGCAGTTTCTGATTGGAGGAGTTGCAAAGCGATTGTGAGTCGATCTCCATCTGGACCTGCCCATTGCTGGCCATAGACGCTTGTTGCAAAGACTGTGTTGTCAATGGATGTTTTTGAAATAGGCATCATCTCTCCCTCCCAAAGATATGGACTGCGCAGGTGGCTCCTGAACCTCCTACATTGTGCGTTAAACCAATTTCTGCGTCACGTACTTGTCGTGGTGCCTCTACTTGATGGCGTAATTGTTTGAAGACTTCGACCGCTTGTCCGGTTCCTGTTGCTCCGAGTGGGTGGCCTTTTGATTTCAGACCTCCACTTGCATTAATGGTAACATTGCCTTCGTTGCGTCGACCTTGTCCATTACGAGCAAAGAGCCCTCCTTCTCCACGTCCTGCAAATCCAAGATCTTCTGTGGCGAGAACTTCTGCAATTGTGAAACAGTCATGGACTTCAGCCAGGTCGATTTGGTTAGGCTGAACATTGGCGATTGAGTATGCTTTTTGAGATGCTAATTGTGTTGCTCGAAGTTGTGTCAAACTCGGCCTATCATGCAGGGCTAACTTATCGGAACCGGCTCCAGACCCTTTGACCCAAATTGGAGTATCCGTAAACTGATGAGCCAGATGGTCTGCAACGAGAATAACTGCGGAAGCTCCATCGGATGTTGGGCAGCAGTCGTAAAGAGTGAGTGGATCCGCAACCATGGCTCCAGAACTTGCTTTCTCAAAAGAGACATCTTTTCTCAAATGAGCCACTTCATTGTCCAAACCATGCATGTGATTCTTCACAGATACATGGACAAGGTCATCATGTGTTGATTCAAACTCGTGAAAGTATCGTCGAGCAGTTAGCGCATAGGTTCCTGGGAATGTAAGACCTGCCAAACGTTCCCATTCAGTATCTCCTGAGACGCCAAGCCAATATCGCTTCCTTTCGGCCGATAAATCATTCATTTTCTCGATTCCCCCGGCAACGACGATATCTGCTTGTCCACTTTTGATTGTCATCCATGCGTCCCGAAGAGCAAAACCTGACGACGCACATGCATTTTCAACACGTCGAACACTTACTCCATCCATGCCGGAATGTTCGGTTAAGAGGGCTGCTGTATTGCCTAATTGTGATCCTCCAAAAGCAATGCTACCGATGAAGGCTTCATCCACCATACTGGGTAAGCAATCATTATCAACACTCGAAAAGGCCTTCTCGATAGCCTCTGACCACATGCCTTTGAGGCCGAGAGGGTGGTTGCCAAATTTTGTTTGACCAGCACCGACCATTGCTACATCGACCATGCCCTTGCGAGTTCAAACTAGCATTTGATTGAGTCGGTTCAATCACCCGCAGGGTTCATCAATGGGAGGCGATAGGGATGAAATATGCTGCGCCAATGTAGAAATAGATCTTGTAAAATAAATAACGGATTTTTCACCGGTACGAACTGTCAAGTTTGCAATGAAGAAGGAAAATTCATCATGAGTGACCGTGAAGCAGGAAGCCTCGGCCGTATGCTCGCTCTCGTTTTGAGACACGCTCCAGAAAAATTCAATGTTGAACTGGACATCAACGGATGGGTAAGCACACGAGAATTGGCAGACTCAATCTCAGGACAACGCAAGCATTACCATTGGCTACGTGGATGGCATTTTGAAGCCATTGCTAAGGCTGATGAAAAAGGACGTTACCAAGTTGAAGGAGAAAACATCCGAGCTACATACGGTCATTCAATTGAAATTGAACTCGATCTCCCAACCGATGATATCCCAGAAGCACTTTACTGGCCTTGTGAACCAACAGAAGCAGATGCGATTGTACAACTGGGAATCACTTCAGGTACCCGGAATCACATTCACTTGTCCAAAACCATAGCAAACGCATTGGAAGC
The DNA here is from genome assembly GCA_937892665.1 of uncultured euryarchaeote. Taxonomy (GTDB): domain Archaea; phylum Thermoplasmatota; class Poseidoniia; order Poseidoniales; family Poseidoniaceae; genus MGIIa-L2. The sequence continues at coordinate 4,372 of CALBJF010000020.1, forward strand.
AGGACACGTTAGAATCAACCGCCGAACAATCATTGAAGTTGACACAATCCGTGCAGTAGCAGATGGACATACCATTTACCGAGCAGGGAAAACTGTGTATCTGACGGATGAAGTCCCTCCAGAATACTTGTACAAAGTCGGA
>CALBJF010000021.1 GCA_937892665.1 uncultured euryarchaeote
CTGGGAAGCCGACGATGATGAGTACGACGATGACGATGAGTACGACGATGACGAGGACTGACGTTCTCTAATCAACTACAAATCCTCAAGAAGGAAGCCCAATCACCACTCTCTACGGGGAGGGGGAGAGTATGTCAAATGTATTTTCCCAATTGCACCCGCAACTGCAATCGTTCATTGAAGAACGTGGTTGGAACCCTACACCTGTTCAAGAGGCTGCTCTGCCAGACCTTTCTGAAGGAAAGAACAGACTTCTCATTGCACCAACAGGTTCTGGAAAAACACTCGCTGCTGTATTGCCACTGCTTCATCGATGCAAAGTTGAAGAATGGGATCCACTCGCAATCCTCTACATCACGCCTCTGCGTGCACTCAATCGAGACGTAGATCGTCGTCTTGCTGAATTGAGTGAAGTATTGGAGTTACGATTTGGTCTTCGTCATGGCGATACGCCCACAAGTGAACGGACTCGACAGGTTCGGAAGCCTCCTCATCTCTTGGTTACAACTCCTGAAACGTTCCAATTGATGTTCACTGGACACCGACTACGAGGATTGCTTAGTAGCGTTAAAGCAGTCATTATCGACGAAGTACACGATCTAGCAGGAAGTGAACGTGGATGGCAACTGCGTCTCGGTCTTGAGCGATTGGAAGCTTTGAGTGGACAACGACTTCAACGAATTGGTCTCTCTGCGACTGTTGGTAACCCAAAACAAGTTGCTGAATGGATGGCTTCAGATTCTTGTGTACCAATCAATGCCCCTGCTGAACGTTCAACAGTCCTCTCTGTCGAAACTGCACCTCCACTGGCCGAGGATGAAGTGGGAGCTATTGAGATGCGCCTCTCACCAAGAGCACATGCTACGTTTCGCCTCCTTGCCGAACTTGTTGAAAAAGACCCGCCGTGCCTGGTCTTCGTGAACAGTCGAAATGCAGCTGAGACAGTAGCACAGCGTTTGCAAACGATGGCTCCACAACTCAACATTGGCGTGCATCATGGAAGTTTAGCAGCAGAAACACGTCAGGATATGGAAGAGAATATCCGGAATGGGTCGCTTCATGCTCTCATCTGTACCTCAAGTCTTGAACTAGGAATCGATGTTGGTTCGATTAAAAAAATCGTTCAGTTAGAGAGCCCACGTTCTGTAGATAGGATGCTTCAGCGGGTTGGTCGTGCCGATCACAGAATTGGGGGAATTGGCCGTGGCCATCTTCTCGCTTGGGAAACCGATGGTATTGCAGAAGCTGCTGTCGTTGCTCATCGATCGCACATGGGGTACATTGAGGCTGTTGAATGGAGGAAACGACCGTACAGTATAGCTGCGAATCAAATCATGCTCATGGCTCATAGCTTCAAGGTTGTACCTATCGATGAAGTTCATGAAACATTTGCCAATGCTGAGCAATTTGAGGATTGGGAACGAAAAGATACTGAGACGATGCTTGCAGTTCTTTCTGACCGATGGCTCTTGCGTTATGCTATCGATGTAAATGAACGCCCATGGTATCGCTGGCCTAAAAGCCTCTATCTTGAAGCAAAAGGATTGGTTCCTGAGGAAGAGGATTGGCCTGACGAATTGCCTCGATATGATGTTCCGGACGAAGAAATTCCAACTGAGTATAAATCCAGAAAACTGCCGATACCGAAGCGTTTCAAGAATGGATGGTTTTCCTCAGCAGGCCGTACGCGCAAATGGGTGGAGAGCCACCTTTCGATGATACCTGACAAACAATCCTACCGTGTACGGGATGTAGTAACCCGTCGAACCATTGGAAATGTTGACGAATCATTTGTGCTTGAACTCAATGGAAGCGGAGAGGAAGAAGATGGACGCATACGCCAATTCGTCATGGCAGGACGTACATGGACGATCGTCGATGCTGACCCGGAACAAAGCGAAGTTCTTGTTGCTCCTGTCTCAATGCAAGGTGAAGCCCCTACATGGGTGGGTGAACTTCCACCAGTTCCTGCTGCAGTAGCCCGAAACATTGGCCGACTACGTCGACTTATTGCTGAAGATTTCAATTTACTTGAACCGAGAGAATCAGATCAAATCGATCCCACAGGTATTCTTGCCCACGATGGAAGGCCATTGGCTGATTATCCACTCGATGGAGAAGCACTTGGGCTTCTTGCTGATACGATTACTCGACACATCGATGCTACAGAAACATTACCTGATGATCAAATGATTACTATCGAGCGCCGTTCTGAAGCACTTGTCATCAACATGTGTCAAGGGACATTGATCAATGAAACCATTGGCCATCTTCTCCTTGCAATGGCTTCAACCAAAACAGGACGCTGGGGCAGTTTGATGGTTGAACCAACCAGAATTCACCTCTCAGGTGCTGACCTAGAACCTCACGATGTTATTGATTGGCTCAATGAACTCCCAGCCGATGGAATTGAAGGGCTCCTTGCAGTAACGCTTCCAAATTCGCGACAAGTTCGTTGGAGATTTGCCCAAGTTGCGAAGACGTTTGGAATCCTACGTCAAGGCGTTGATCCGCGTAAAATCAATCTTGGCGCCTTGGTTCGCAAGTATCGAGGAACCATCGTCGTGGATGAAGTCCTTAGCAAACTCTACTTCGAACGCATGGATATTCAAGGGGCAAAAGATGTCTTACGAAGTATACAATCAGGATTACTCGATATTGTCGTAACTCCAACGGGTCCAATCGGTATCTCAGACCGAAGTCAACGTGATCTTCTTCTTCCAAATTGGGACAATGAAGCGGTTCGAGCAAGACTACGTCTACGATTAATGAATGAACGAGCCGTTCTATGTTGCTTAAAATGTCAAGCAATACGTCGGTTCAGAGTTGAACGATATCCAGATCTTAAGGATCCAGGAAACTGCATTGTTTGCAAAGGACAAATGCTTGTATGTGCCCGAGAAGGTCTTGAGAAGATGCTTGAAGGATGGGTTGCTTCTGATGAAGAAAGCGATCGCAATCGTATGATTCGAAACGCTTCCTTGCTCAAAACCCATGGATTCCCTGCCATCGTATGCCTCATGGCAAGAGGTGTTGGAGAAGCGACTGCTCAACGTATTCTTCGAAAAGGGCACAGTAACAACATGGATAGTTTACTGCAATCAATCCATCATGCAGAAATTGAATATGCCAGAACCCGACGTTTCTGGGGTTAATTATTCCAGATTGACGTTGCGAAGTTTCAGACCTGCTTCTTTCATCATACCAGTTGAGCGAGTGAAGTCTTCAACCCATCGCTCAGGTATATCTGTTCCACCAGCATAAACTACTTCGATAATTCCTGCTTGAATCAATGAGCGAGCGCATCGAGTACAAGGAGGCCATGTCACATAGGCTGTGCAATCCTTGAGTGAAACTCCAATGCGTGCAGCATGCATAATCGCATTTTCCTCTGCATGACAAATAAGAGGGTATTTTTCTTCTCGATTAGCGAGTCGTTCAATTGAATCATCGATGCCTCGAGGGAAGCCGTTGAAACCTGTGGAACGGATTTCTCTATCTGAGCCAACAACAACACAACCAACTTTTGTTGAAGGATCTTTACTCCAAGAACTGATGTGGTGTGCTAGCTCAATAAACCGAAGGTCCCACTTTTCGCTCATGTTGACTCATACGGGGGTCGTTCATCCTACCTTTGAGTGTTTGGTGGGAACAATTCGAGATGATTTGACCCATAGAGGTGCAATGCCTCAAACAACTCACCAATGAGGTATAGCGAACCAATAGCGAGAGTATATTCTGGTTGCAGTTGTTCAAGAAACAGTTTCGCCTCATGTGGTGTCGCTGCGTGAAGGATTCCTTGTTCACATGACCAATCAAGAGTTGCTAATTCAGAAAGAGGTACACCGGGATATCGCCCGGTTTGAGGTACTGTAAGCAAAACGTTCGATGGTGGATGCTTTTTGCAGAGTTCAAGCAGTGGTTGTACAAACCCCTCCAAATCGTCTTGTGGAGTGCAACCAAACACCAAACACCATTCTTTTTTTGAAGCCACATGATTGGTAATGGACGGTAGCACTCGCTTCAATCCACTCGGATTATGGGCAGCATCCACGAAAAGGGCCCCTCCCCACGACATCGGCTCGATATGTTGCATTCGACCAGGCCAGTTGAGGGCATGCATCGATTCCTCTATCCACTCCGTATTGTAATTGAGGTGGTTCAAGACCACTTTTACCAACGCCAATGCTTCTTCTTCCATTGAGGAATTTGAATCGATTGAAATCCACTCGACATTTGCAGACGAAGGACTCTCCCCAAGATGCTCTTGTCCAGCACGTTGTGTTTCGTTTTCAACTGCAGAACGAGCCTTAGTATCTTCAATCTCTCTGACAAAGATTGGTTTGCCTGGTCGAGCAATAGCTGCCTTTTCAGCAGCAATTTCAGCCAGTGTGTCTCCAAGAATCTCTCTATGTTCAAGTTGAATTGATGTGAGGAGGCATAGGTCTGCTGGTAAGATCCGTGTTGCATCAAAGCGCCCACCGAGTCCTGTTTCTACAAGGAACACATCAGGGCGAATGTCGCGAACACATAGGCAAGAAGCAAGAAATGTAACCTCAAAGAAGGTCAGTTCAATACCTAAATCGAGTTCAGTTTGCTGAATGAAGGACAGATAGATGTCGAACTGGTGTTCTGAGATGGGTCTGCCATCAATTCGAATTCGTTCCTCAAGACGAACAAGATGTGGTGAAGTGAACATGACCGTAGTTTGATCCAATCGATTCAGATGTGTAGCCATGAAGGCACACGCAGTTCCCTTTCCGTTACTTCCTGCAACATGAATGATTGTTGATTCATAGGATTGTATGAGGGATTTGTGAGCCTCATGCACGCGTTCCAGTCCAAGTTTCATACCACGGCTTTTGGTCAGGTCAAGCCACTGTCGGATACCGGACATTCGCTCCCCCAGATTCTTCGTGTAGGACACTCATCATAGGTGTGGCGATAGACGATTCTTGCTATGGTTGCGTCGATGTGCTCAAATGTGTTCCTCGTCTGGCAGGAGCATGAGCGACATGAACGGAGACTTCCGCCGCCAACTTCCATCTATGATTGGAATGGCCTCGATGTTCTTGGTTACCATCTTCCTTGCTATGTTTATCCGTCCTTGGTACGATAAGGCTGGATTGCAAGCGTTCGGAGCTGAGGGGGCATCGCAGTTACGCTATATCGCCCTTGAATTGACGATGATTTTTGTGTTCACCGCAGCGATTCTCGCTCTCGCCCGTTACAAGAAAGAGTGGGTTATCAAGTACGGAATCATGGGCATTCTCTTCATCGCCTTGATGTATGCAAGCGTACCACTCGCTCATCAGATTATGGTCGATGACACTGTAGAACCCTTCGAATATGAATCAACAGACTTCGTAGAGGCTGAATACTTGACTGAAATTGGTATGAATCAATACATTGATTCAGTTCGCAGCAATGAAAATGGAATTATCAACAACACAATCAGATTAAACCAATTTGGAATGGATGAGCCGATTTGGACATCTGTCATTCCTCATGGAAACGAAAGTTATGAACTTGCTAAACTTGTTGTTGCAACGGGTCCAGATACAATCACAATCAACAATGGGGCACTGATTCAGACCCTTTCACTTACGGATGGGACTCTTCTCTCAACCTACGAGTGTTTTGAATACGATGCTGAAGGGAACATTTTCCCTCGTGTTGAATTTGGATGCATACTTGCAGTTGAAACAAGCGACTCTGTTTACATTGTCGATGGCGGAGAGAAAATTTTTCGTTTTGCAACCTTTGATGAAGCACCTAATATCATGACACTGCAGGCTGCCTGGCAACTTCCAAGCGAGATGAAAGTCGTCGATGATCTCATTGAAGCAGAATTACTTGACGACACCCATCTGCTTCTTGTTAGCAAGGAAATGGCTGGTGTTATAGAACTGGAAAAAAGCGCTCAAATAGGGGAAATTGGTTCAGGATTCCAACAACCTGCGAACGTTCTCATCAACGCAACCTCGAGTGCAAACTTCTCAGCAGCCGATGTAGGCTACTCCAATGTCGCTGATGTAACGATGAGCGAAGCAACGAATTCCAACCAACTTATTGTCCTAGGAACAGAAGATGGAGACATCATGTCTTGGAATTATCAACCCGGTAAAGAGCCACTTGTCGTCGAAGAAAGCAGAGTATCAATCCCTGATTTCGCAAATCAAATCAGAGACGTTCGATTGACAGATATTGACAATTCAGGTTATACTGAACTGTTGATTACAACTGGGGATGAAGCACGACTCTTGTATGGATCGAGTATGATTCAAAGATTGATTGTTGATGTGGCTGAAGGAGAAAACGTTGCAGTTGCCTTTGGCGATACGCCGAAAGATGCAGCGGATGACACGACACATCTCTACGCAGTTGCTATCGGTGAAAACTATTCAACAACCAAAGGTGTTGTCGAATCCTCGATGTTCCTAAGTGGAGGAATTGTCTTTGAGGACATTCCAACATTGATTGGGTTGCTTGTAAGCATCATTTTGATGATTCTGCTGTACGTTCATAGTGAATGGTATGTTGTCAATACAGTAGGAATCCTTGTCGGTTCTGGTGTCATCGTTATGCTTGGTGTATCCTTTGTTCCTACTTTGATTATGGTGTTCATGGTCGCCGCAGCGATATACGATGCGTGGGCTGTGTATAAGTCGAAACACATGCTTGATCTTGCTGATACGATGATCAATCTTAACCTTCCAATTCTCCTAGTGGCGCCACAAGGCTCAGATTATTCGTTCAGAGCAGAACGCGCACCTCTCGGAGATTCTGATGTCGAACCTTCGACTGAGATTCAATCATCATCGCAACCTCGTGAGCGAGTTATCAAGAAGAGTAACGATGCAATGCTGATGGGATTAGGCGATGTTATCTTCCCAGGTATGCTGGTTCTCTCGACACTGCAATACATTGGTGGCGATGATGGCTGGATTATGGCCATCACCACACTGATCGGCAGCCTCGTTGGTTATTCTATCCTCATGTGGTATGTTGGACAAGGTAAGGCACAAGCAGGCCTTCCACTCCTCAATGGTGGAGCGATTCTTGGTTATGTTCTAGGTGGATTGATGACCATCGGAATGGCTATGTTCCAATTCAATATCAGTTTGTAGGTGATGAATGATGCTTGATATCCATTTATTCAGAGACGAACCCGACCGGATTCGTGCTGATTTCGATCGTCGCAGCCTTCCCCATGACCAGATTGATAATGTTATTTCATTGGATGCGAAATGGAAAGACTTGCTCCATCAAACCTCCGATTTGAGACGTCAAAAGAATGAGGCTGCTCGCGGAATTGGTGCTGCTAAGAAGTCCGGGGATGAGGCTGAAGCACAACGTATTCTTGCAGAAGTTGCTGATTTAGGTTCACGCATTTCTGAAATGGAAGCTCAAACCACAGCCGTTCTTGAAGAGCGAGATGCTATTCGTATGCGGATTCCTAATCTCCTTCATCCAGAAGTACCATCTGGTGCTGATGAATCTGGTAATACCAAACTGTCCTTGCATGGTCAAGAACCAACGTTTACGTTTGAACCAAAGACCCACAATGAACTGATTGAAGAGAATAAATGGGTTGACCTTGAACGTGCTGCAAAGATTACTGGAAGTCGATTCTTTTTCCTAAAGGGAGACCTTGCTCGAATGGAAATGGCTCTGCAAGCCTTCTCCGTTGATTTCATTCAACAACGTGGGTTCACTCTGGTTCAACCCCCAGTTATGATGAATCGTGCTGCTTACGAGGGTGTAACTGACCTTTCTGACTTTGAGACAGTGATGTACGGAGTTGAACCCGATGGCTACTACATGATTGCAACTGCTGAACATCCTCTAACTGCTATGTTCATGGGAGAGACAATTCCAGAGGATCAATTACCCATCAAGATGGTCGGAGTCTCCCCTTGCTTCCGCCGAGAAGTTGGAGCTCATGGACAATCGGACAGAGGAATCTGGAGAGTTCATCAGTTCACTAAAATTGAACAAATCATTCTTACAACACCTGAAACATCTTGGGAACTTCATGAAGAATTACTTCAAAACTGCGTGGATTTGTGGGATGCACTCGGACTGCACTACGAAGTTGTGAACATCTGTACAGGAGATATGGGTACAGTTGCTGCTCGCAAGTATGATCTCGAAGCATGGCTTCCTGGGGCGAAAGCATTCAAGGAAATTGTATCGTGTTCGAATTGTACAGATTACCAATCGAATCGCCTCGATATTCGATATGGAACGCCTGGGCATCCAAATCAACCTATGGTTCACACATTGAATTCAACTGCAGTAGCGACTTCAAGGGCTCTCGTAGCCATTATTGAGCAAAATCAACTTGAAGATGGTCGCGTCAGAGTGCCAGAAGCCCTTCAACCCTATATGCAAGGTCAAGACACCCTTGAACCGTGCAACTGGTAGTTTTAATAACTATTAATAAATACTCAATTCGGAGCGGATTGAGATGATGTATTTTGGATACGGGTCAAACTTAGACTGGAAGGACTGGAAAGGATTTTGTGAAAGAAACGGACGAAGTCCTGATGGATTTACAGAGATTGAACCTGCATGGATCCTTGGTCATAACATGAAATTTCACTATCACTCATCAGGACGAAATGGTGGTGCAGCGGATGTGGTTCCTTTGAACCATTATCATGCAACCCCAGGAGCTCTATTCGAACTGGATGAGGATACTTGGCAAACCATGAACATGAAAGAAGGAACGAGAGGGGGTTATTACAAGCCCAAGGAAGTCCTTGTTGTAAGGCAAAGTGGAGAAATTTGCACAGCCTTGACGTACGTTGTTTGTGAGGACAAAATCAAACAACATTACACGAAACCAAGTGCTGAATATGAAGAATTAATCAGACAGGGACTTCTCAATCGAAAGCTTCCAGATACTGGTCTTGATCATTCCATGGATGGTTGTTGGGAACGCCCTGTCATCGAACATCTGTTTGTGTATGGGACATTGATGAGTGGTGAAGTGCGGCATGGGGAACTTTCTCCATACGTGGAGTCAAGAGTAAACGGGAGCGCGAAAGGCGTTCTCTATGATCTGGATGATTATCCTGGAATGAAGATAGGAGAAGGCCTTGTTCACGGCGAATTAATCAAAATGAATGATGTCGAATCCTGCTTGACCGATATGGATTCTATCGAAGGATTCTACGGATATGAAAGTAAAAACTCTCTGTATAAGCGAACGATTGTTCTGATTCAAACGAACGATGCCGCAAAATGGGCGTGGACATACCACTATTCTGGACACGTAGAAGAGAATAATCGGATTAAATCTGGTCGGTGGAAACAGCGTTAACACTCCGAATTTGACTCGCGACATCTCTTTTCAAAACATCAGTTTAAAGGTAAAGATAAACGGAATCGGAGTTAAGGTGAAAAAAAATGAGTAATAAAATATCAAGAATCGGATTCGTATTAAGTATGTTGTCAGTTGCACTATCTCTTTACATATACTTCATACATGATGATAAAATGCTAGGGATCTTCGTCGGTCTTTGGGCTCCAACACTAATTCTTGCAACAAAAGAAATTGAAACTATGCTTGAAAAGTAATCCTTACTCTTCCCCAGATTCAACCATCTTGTACGATTTTCTATAACCCGTAAGGTGCCTGTTGATGGATAAAATAGTATCTGGTAACAACAAAAAATACGGCACTATTGAGGTTTTTAACCTATCAGAGTGGGGTCGTCCTTTTGCTCGAATCGCTGCCAAGTTTCTTGAAAAGAAACCTATCTCGGTCATTCAAGTTACCAACATACATTTTCTGCTTTCTCTGTTTTGTGCATGGTTGATCTTAGAAGGCTATTTGCTGGAAAGCTGTTTCCTATTGGTCATAAAAGGCGTCATAGACGCAGTTGATGGTGAACTGGCTCGTATTCGTGAAAGGCCTTCGCATGTTGGCAGGTATTGGGATACTGTCTCTGATACGATTGGGCTCATCGCAGTGATGTGCGCTTTCGGTGTAGTATTAGATTGGGAAATAGCTCTAACATCAATCATAATTCTTGCCACCTTACTTCAATACTCATTATTCAATCATTTTTCAATATTAATGCGAATGCTAGGATCTGGAGATTCGACGAGTCGAATCGACGAACGTATTCGTCCTGTTGCTCAACCTTGGGAGAGCCAATGGGCTGTGAATATTTTTCACACGATTTATGTTGTATTTTTCAGCTGGCAAGATAGCCTCATTTCCAAGTTGTCTGGAAAGGGTTCGGAAAAATTACGATTTGAATTAACCGTATCATCTTCCCTTGGTTACGGAATGCAATCTATTGTCATCTTTTTACTCGCACTCACTCAGAATCTTAGTTACTTACCGCACCTGGTTTTGGGTGTGAATGGCTTC
>CALBJF010000022.1 GCA_937892665.1 uncultured euryarchaeote
CAAGGCATGGAAAGAAGCTCTCGATATGACTGGAGGTGTTTGAATGAGCGATAATGTACGTGTAGCTGTTCTCTTCGGTTTTGGAATTAACTGCGATCGTGAAACAGCAGCCGTATTCGATATGGTTGGTGGCACATCTGAACGCCTCCATGTTAATCATCTCGTACAAGGAAATCGAAGCCTAGAGGAATTTGATATCCTCGCAGTTCCTGGTGGTTTTTCATTTGGTGACCATCTTGGCAGCGGCCGCCTACTCGGAAACCGTCTTCGCTTTGCACTAAGGGAACAGCTGCAGAAATTTGTTAGTTCAGGAAAACCGATTATTGGTATTTGTAATGGATTTCAAGCACTGGTTAAGACAGGCTTACTTCCTGGTCCAGAGACCGCATCACTTGAACCTGATTTGATTCAACGGGCTAGTTTGACACTCAATAATACTGGACGATACGAAGATCGTTGGGTGACATTGGAATTTGATTCCGAGAGCCCATGTATCTGGACAAAAGGGATTCAGCGAATTGAATGCCCAGTGCGTCATGGAGAAGGCCGTTTCGTTATGCCAACAGAGACGGAACTTGATCGCCTCTCAGCAAATCACCAACTAACTGTGCGCTATGTTGACCCATCTACAGAACCCGGCTCCGGACTTTCAGATGATTTACTAGCATTCCCCGTGAGTCCAAATGGAAGCATGCGTAATATTGCTGGAATATGCGACCCAACTGGACTTGTCTTTGGTTTAATGCCACATCCAGAAGCATTCTACACTATGTGGCTCCATCCTGAACACACCTCAATGAAGTTGAATGAAGATGAATGGGAAGGTTCAGGGCTTCAGATATTCAGAAATGCCGTTGAGTACGTTCGAAGTCAACGGTGAGATTCAATGAATCGTCGCAAAGACATCGACCAATTACGAGGCGTTGCGATTCTCCTCATGGTCATGGTTCATTCTGCGGCTACGTGGGCTCCATCTGACGCTTCAACAACAAATATTCTTGCTCTTGTTATTGCAGGCTTAGGAGGCTTAGCAGCTCCACTATTCGTTACAGTTGGGGGTTGGGTTACGGTTCAGTCAAAATGGACGTTACGAAAGGCGTTAATCCGATTTGCGTTTCTCTATGCAGCACAAATACTTGTCAATATTTCTGCACCAGAACGATTTGATACCTTCTCTCCAGGGGTTCTCACCTTATTCGCTCTACTTTACCTAACGGCTCCATTGTGGGTCCGAATAAGTAAAAATATACAAGCAACAATTCTGGTTGGAGTTGGCATTCTTACACTGAATCAAATTCTTCTTTCAGGACATGAAGCATTGGATTGGGACGATCGAACTTTCGTCGGAGGAC
>CALBJF010000023.1 GCA_937892665.1 uncultured euryarchaeote
TGGCTCTTGACCATACAAAATCATAGGAGTCCATATGAAGGACTAGCCTTTCTAGGATTCATGGACGAAGATTCTATTGACATCGAGGGTCTCCTAAGCAGCCTTGATACTAAAGGAATGGCTGGATTCACACAAGCCTTCTTTGCTGATTTTGAGAAAGGCATGAGTGCAGTAAATCATGAGCATCTCCCTTGGCTTTCAGAACTACAAAAACAAACATGGAATGGCGTACTATGCCTAGGAATGGGTGGTTCCGCAGCAGGAGGAGATTTCCTGTCAACACTTTCAAATCAAGATGGAGCAATTCCATTCATTACTCACAGAGATTACTCACTCCCCTCATGGTGGAATACATCTTGGTTGATTCTTGCAACATCCCACAGCGGTAATACTGAAGAGACACTTCATGCCACTGAAATGGCATTAAAACAAGGAGCTACGGCCATCGTTATTGCAACAGGGGGAGTCCTCGCAGGTTTGTGTGAACTGTACGAAAACTGTTTCTTAATCCCTTCAATTGGAGGACAGCCTCCTCGAACTGCATTTGGCCATTTATTTTCTCGTCAACTTGCTTGCATGCAGCACTTAGGCATTCTGCCTCAGCAAAGTGAAGACGAATATGAGTCAATGATGGTACGTCTTCATTATGCATCTGATTCGAATGATTTTAGAAAGGAAGAAGGGAGCGACATACTCGCATTAGCACAGGCGATTTCGACACAAACTCTCGCACTTTTGGGCCCTCAAGAACTGCAACCGGTCCTTATCCGGTTCAAAAATCAAATCAATGAAAATTCCGCTCGATTTGCTCGCATCGGAGCAGTTCCTGAAATGAATCATAACGAGATAGTGGCATGGGGCGGCGTTGGAGAAGATGGAGATCCAACCAAAGAGGAACAAGCAGTCTTGTTCATTACTTGGGATGGAATGTCACCTCAAGTAAGCAAGCGGGTTGATTGGATGATCGAACATACACCGACTGATTATGCTTGGCGAGTTCATGGTGAAGGGACATCTTTGCTTGAAGCAATGCTCCATCACTGCATCGTCATGGACTGGTTGACAATTGCACTTGCCTTAGTTCACGGGAAAGACCCTGCTGCAATAGCTCCTATCCGGGCATTAAAGGGCTATCTTTCGAACTAACTTCTAGTATAGCATTCCAAGAATATTTCTAGGATCTGGATAATCAACCAGCGCTTGAATCCGGTCTTCAGGAGTCACAACACCGGGTAAATCGGCCTGCTGAGGCTCAATTAAACTGAGTTGAATATGCACATGAGGAGGCCAGCCCCCATTCTCTTCCTCACAGCCCATTTTACCAATCTCTTGACCCTGTAAAATCTGCTCACCAATATTCAATCCTTGTAATGATTCGCGCGAAAGGTGTCCATAGAGCACCCATAATGAGGTTTGGACACCATCGATTTGAACGGAATGCTCTGTGATAATTGTTGGCCCATAGGAGCCTTCTTGATCATTGTCTGCAAAGGAATGAATCAAGCCATCCTGAAAGGCGTAAATAGGAGTTTGAGCAGGAGCTCCGATGTCGAGGCCAACATGAATTGTTCGTTCACCTCCGAACAATTCTTGAGTATACATGCCTTTTCTATTTTCATCATATCGTCCGATTGTAACAGCGTATGGATTTGCCCAATCTGTTTGAGGACGTTGTAGATTCAACACCCAATAATGCTCAGGAAGGGAGACGATTGGATAGAATGAGTTCTTTCCAGTACCAGCAAGGTCGGAACATCCCCACATGATTGTAAGACAGGCTCCACACCTATGAGTTCATGGATGAAATTGATGACCCATTAGGTGTAGGCATAACTCATGTGGGCGGCATTGTGTCTTATTGTCCTCGCATCAATACCTCCTGGATTGGCATTAACTCGCATTCTAGATGGTGCTGCAGATACCTTTCGGAAATCCCTTCTGTGCTTACCACTTGGTTTACTCGTTCTCTATGGAATATCCGGAATCCTATTTGTCATTCAAACCTGGAATATCATCTCAGTAACTGTTTCCATCCTACTGGTAAATATATTTTCTATTCTCTTTTTACGAAGAAAAATTCGCATTGAAAGGACTCAACATACTCATTGGCAACGGCTTGAGGCTGCTATGCACGGCCTCGTTCTTTCCGAATCAGAACCAGAACTTGAGGAGGAAGTTCAGGCCCAACGTTGGTTCCAGCAGCAACGCAGTCCAATGCTTCAAATTCTGGCTGGTTTTTTTTGTGCAATGACACTGATTCCATTATTGCTAATCAAACAGCCATTTGGAGTTGATTGGGTTGGCTTTGGAACACTTGCTGCAAATGTTCAATCAACTGGATCGTTCGACCTACCGAGCCCAAATTCCGGGGTTTGGACATATCCTCCAGCCTTCCCGAGTCTCCTCGCATGGTTATCAGAACTTTCCGGCAGTTCTATTGAGCAAACTGCAATGATTCTGGGACACATTTCCCTCCTCGCCATATTGCTGGGCATTTGGGGAAGTATGGATCGTTTAGGGGCAGGGGCTTCTTCGGTGTTAGCAATGGGGGGCTCACTCGCTCTTTTCGCAAAAGTTTTCGATTCAGGCTACCCCTCAGTAGCAAGTCAACTCGGACTAGTCGTGGGATTATTGGTTGTATTTCGACCATACCATCAATCACTTCGGGCCCACCTCATCGCCTTTATATCAACTGCTGGATTTACAGTACTCATTCACCCGACTGGCGCAATTTACCTTGCATGCATGTTGTTCGCGAGTATCCTCATGAGAACGAGTATGGACGAGGAAGAACAAGACCGAAGCAAACACGTTTTCTTTTCATCAATTATCATCATGAGTGTTATGTTCATCATCGCATTAATTTTCTTCGCACCTAGAATGTTGGAAGAGCCAGTATTTGCTGAATATGGGTGGCAAGGAGGCAAACCGATGCTGATGTATAATGGACCATTGATGCTGTTAGCAATCTATGGATTATGGCTCGGAAGGAAATCCAAAGAAATACGTCTCCTTGGAGTATGGTTGAGTTTGTTATGGATTCTTTCATTCGTTCACCTCATCGATGGTTTTACCAACATTCAGATACTGAGTTTGCTCTCGTATACGCTCTATTCAATGGCCCTGCATGCCTATCACATTCCTCTAGCACTTCTTGTAGGGCTCATCGCTAGTCGTTCCACGTCTCTGACAAGCGCAGATGGAGAGAGGGCATGGCTTAATCGGGACATGGACCCTTACTACAAACCAGTCATTTCTGCGATGTGTCTGAGCGCATTGATTTTGGGTTCAATCCTAACCGCAGGATTGTTCGTTCAACTATCTCAACATGAAGAGCTCCATGCATCCACATCTGGTGATCAAAAACTCAGGCTATGGTTGGAAGAGAATCCTCCAAACGAGATTATTTATTCAGAAAATATTCACTGGGGTCATACATATTCATTTGTCACCAGTATCAAGACGACGAGCATTCCTACACTTGGCTTACTCACGCTCGATGGTGAAATTCAACAAGATGCAACTGCTGCAATTCGGAATGATGACATCACACGCCTACGAGAGTTGGGTGTTGGTTTTGCAGTATCGAGTCCAATTGGAAGCATAGCCCCGTACCTGGCCTCATCACCTCATTGGGCTGTTGAGCAAAGTTTTGATGGGGCTCGTTACTGGAAATTGTACGATGCTCCATCTCCTGAACGTGTAGCTGTTGTTTCGAATTTATCCCAAACGCCGTGTATTGAGGCAAGTGGATGTGATTTGAAGCAGGACCCATGGAGAAATCATCGCTATAGCGATATTCTTTCGCTTGGAGAACAACGAATGATAATTACGAAACAAGGACAAATCGATTGGAATGATGCCATCGATGATCCTGGCCTAAGAGGCAGATACAATGTTTGCCTTCTCTATGAGCAAATAGGTACTGAACTCGAATATACAATTAACTTCAACCAAGTTTCCATTTCACCAGAAGACAAAAGTGGATGGAGATACGTATGTTCAACGCTTCAATTTGATCAACAACTCAACATCTCAATAAACCTAGAGAGTGATGGAAAATGGTGGATTAATCCACTCGGCTTTTCGGGTAGGAGTAGTGAAATCATTGATTCG
>CALBJF010000024.1 GCA_937892665.1 uncultured euryarchaeote
ACAACATACCGATGGAGGGCACTTGACCCAGGAGATTACGTCTTTTGCCTTAAAGGACAGAATGATCGCTACCAACCCTATGTATGGAGTGGTTTGTATGCTGTTGAAAGTTCAGGGCCTACTGATGCTTCAGAATTCAATGGAAAAGTGGTATATGAAGCCAATTACTTCGATTTCTCGACAGGAGTCGAATCAGAACTTGAACCGCACAGTGGACTCATCTTATTGCCATCAATAATTGCTCTCGTCTTTTTTACCATGGATATCAGAAGGAAGTCCACATCTGATATGACGCGATTTGGTGTTTTTCTTCCGATTTGTTTCGTGTTATTGATGAGTGGAGTCGTCAGTCCTCTTTGGGCGATGGCTGATGAAGTTCAAGGCGATGAAGAATGGACGTTTGACCAACTCTTGGAGGAACGGATACAGCAACTATGGGATGTTTCCAGTCCAGTAACACCACAAGCCACTATGATTGAACACGTTGGTGCAACGTGGGGTATACGAGATGGTGAACAACTTCGGCTATGGCTTGAGATTGATGAAGCGTATGAAAGACAAGACGGAAAATGGCAACTCATTGTTTCTGACTTTGATGAAATTCGTCTCGACCGATTGATTTTCAATCAAATCTATGAAGCAAGACAAGGGACGATGGGAGAAGGATTGGATGAGCACATTGTTCAATTTTCGATTATTGCAACACGGGCACTTTTACTCGACATAATGATTCTCGAGGCTTTATTGGTTGTCGATGAAGAGCCAACATCTTCGATTCATCATATTGATACAATGATGGTTGATACATCGTCATACGGCTCCGTTAATTCTCCAACATGGGCCACGCGACCCGTAGACATTGAATATTCCAAATGGAAGCGCCTTCAAAGTTCCATATACCCTGATCGAATCACCGTCTCTTTGTGTGATTGCGCCTTGGACTTATTGGATTTGGAAGTAGCCTATTCATCACAGTTTAATGAAAATGACTCACCTGAATTTGAGGCACTGCGACAAGCAAATGGAATTATTCCTTATTCTGCCATTGTGGCAATCACCTGCATACTCTTGGGTGCAGTAATCATACAACGTGAAGCGAGGAGAAGAAACGCTGCTAAAAAGCTAGCAGAATCCTTTGTTGGTAAAGCGTCCATCTGGACTTCATTCTTCACTGTTTGAATTCTTTGCTTTTGCGGAAATGGACTTGGCATCCTCATCGCTAATTCCGAGCGCTGCTTGGAATTTCTTCAAATCTTCAAGCTCATCTTCCGTGATGATTCCATCAGACCAAGCATCTTCGTAAGCCTTGATCAAGAAATCCTTGTAAGCATCAGGGTTTAGAAGCACGTCACGAATCAAACCGTGGTCAACAGTATTTGTAGGCGCATCGGAAGTAAGTTCCATCATAGCAGTTGAGCGACGCATTTCCTTCACAGCCATGTCTTTCAATCCATGTCCTGCCCAAACAGCTCCTGCGGCGATGACGGATGCAGCAAACCATCGCATCATATCAGGATCGACTAATTCACCTGGCTCAACCAAATGAAAGAGGCCTAATACAGCCATAGCAGCGCCACACATGACTTCAAACCAATCATTCAAATCTGGTTCATCAGAAAATACAGATAGGCGTTGCTCGATTAACAACTCGGTGTTGTCGTCCATGAACCTCGTAGAAAGCGAAAGGACTTATGCGTGTCGGCATGCAAGTTGAAGCGCATTCCTTTTCACCCGTTGACGTAACCTATGGTCATGGGCGAGGAGGAAAGAGCGATTGCAAACCTTGCTCTTCCTGAAAACGTACGCCAATTTTTCACATCTAAATGGAAAATTGAACACTTGCATCCTCCACAATATGAAGCGATGGATGCTGTATTCTCTCGTTCAAATGTCTTGCTTGCGATTCCAACTGCATCAGGCAAGTCGCTCGTTGCTTACATAGCAATACTCAATCAATTACTTACCCATAATCCCGGTTCAAGGGCTGTATATATCGTACCTCTAAAGGCTCTAGCGAGTGAAAAATTTGAGGAACTTAAGGAAATCGGAGCCGAGATTGGTTTGAAAATTGGGCTTGGAGTGGGTGACGCCACTGCAGAGGCCAAGAACATCGAGGATTGTGACATCCTTATCTGTACCTCTGAGAAACTGGATTCACTCATGCGAACACGATCAGAACTTATGAGTAATGTGTCAGTTGTTGTTGCTGATGAGTTCCATCTGCTTCATGATGCAACAAGAGGACCAACCCTAGAAATCAATCTGACACGATTGAGAACTCTTCGACCAAATGCTCAATTAATCGCCCTATCAGCGACCGTTGGAAATTGTGAAATCCTCGCTACTTGGCTTGATGCTGCCCTTATAAAATCAGATTGGAGGCCTGTTGACTTGGAGTACTCAACCCTGCATGATCGCCACCTTGAACCACGCAAGGTCCAGTCCTCATCAATGGACAATAGTGTGCAACCGCTTTCACCTCCGAGACATCTCGAAGGACCTCTGAGCCATCCTTCTTGGATTGTTCTCAATGATAGTATTGACCAAGGCGGTCAAGTCCTGATCTTCGTAGGAACTCGTAGAAGTGCCCAATCGGAGGCAAAGAAACTTTCTGCACGTGTCAAAAAAAGATTCGCCAAAGAACAACCTGAACGGTTGATTGAACTTGAACAGATAGCTGATTCTCTGGAAGGAAGAACCCAGACAAGTATGGGAGAAACACTGGCACTTTGTGTTCGAGGAGGTGTTGCATTCCATCATGCTGGACTGACACATCGACAACGCCAGGTAATTGAAGGGGCATTCAAGAAGGGCTTGCTTCTAGCGCTTTGTGCAACCCCAACCTTGGCAGCAGGAGTGAATTTACCTGCTCGAAGAGTTTTGGTACGAGACATCAAACGTTGGGACGATGGAATGAGTCGCCCGTTACCAGTGATGGAAATACATCAGATGCTTGGCAGAGCAGGTAGGCCACGTTACGATGATATTGGAGAAGCATGGATTCTTTGTAAGGGCACGGATGGATGGCAGGTTGCTGATGATGTCAGCGAACGATATTTCTTCGGTCCAATTGAAGACATCACCTCCAAACTCGCAGCAGAACCGGCAATGCGAATGCATCTTTTGTCTTCAGTGGCAACAGGGGGTTTGCTTCACCGACACTCGATTGGCACCTTCTTTGGGGCAACATTCCTAGGCACGACCATGCCTTCTACACAACTCCAAGAACGTCTTGATACAATGTTGGATTGGCTCGTCGAGGAAAGGTTCCTTCGACGCACAGGTGTCGATGAACAATATCAGGATCGTATTGCAAACTCCGGTATCGATGAAGAAGAAACTTGGGAAGATGAAGTCCCGGTCTGGGTTACTATTGCCCAAGATGCAGGTGGAGTAAGCATGACCTCTCCCCAAGAGCAACCTTCAAGAAATTCAACGCCACATTCTAAACCATCTATCGGTTTCGTATCGGCTTCTTCAATGAACCAAGTTGGAGGATGGAGTCAGCAAAAAGGAGAACATCCTGCAATGCGCTACGAAGCTACAGCGATGGGTGAAAGGATTGCTCAACTATATCTCGATCCACTTTCGGCGTCGATTATGAGAACTGGAATGAGAAGAGCAGTTCGAAGAATTGTTCGTGGTGACGCACCAGTGACACAATTTGGACTGACTCACCTGGCTTGCAGCACTCCTGATTTTGCATCATTGTGGGCTAAGACTGCAGATTTAACTCTGGGATCTGACCTTCAACTGAAGGCTGCAGCAGTGGAAGATGAACTCCTCCATGACATGTCCTATGAAGAACGACACCTAGGTTTAGTGAAATCCGCATGGTGCATTGAGCATTGGTTCGAAGAAGAAACGATGCGTGAGATTGAAAAGCAACTTGATGTATCACCTGGAGACGTTCATCATCGAGTCGATTTGATGGAATGGCTTCTCTACGGAGCTCGTGAAATCTTGCTCAATGATGATGTGTTTGCTGACGAACACATGCCAGTATTAGCTCAACTATCAAAAGATCTCGACCTACTCCGACAACGTGTCCGACATGGATGCAAAGAAGACCTTCTACAATTGGTCAAAATACGCCATGTAGGTCGTGCAAGAGCCCGTTCTCTCGCTGGATTTGGCATACGAACTCCGAAAGGTGTCATCCAAATGACACGTGCAGACAAGCAAAAAATAGCTTCTTGGAGAGGGTGGGGGCCTACGCTTGTTGAGAATATCATAAACGAAGTGAAGAATGTCCTGTCCAAAGAGGAAAAGGTAGTTCCGCCACTTCAGCGAACTGATGATATGCCGCTTGAAGGCGAAGGTCAATCGGATAATTGATGTGCTAACAGAGTACAGGCTGCGTTTATGTGGAGCACCTTTCCATGTTGGGCTTGGAATTCTGATGAACCAATTGATCTCAAACAATTTGTCCATTCCTTCCAAGAGTCGCAACCTTCCGAAAGATGGGTCTTTTGTGGAGACAAGGTCGCACAAACGCCTCGCCAGCTATGGACTGCTGCGGTTGTAAGTTCACGCAATATTGAGCGTTCAACAGCACAGGCACGTACATTAGATGCTGAATTTCTAAGGGTCTTATCGGGAACACACAATGTCTCAGAGGCCTTCAAGCGAGCTGGTCTTGCCCAAGGTGCTCAATCAGGTTGGCTGCTTCATATTCCAAATATAGACCAACCT
>CALBJF010000025.1 GCA_937892665.1 uncultured euryarchaeote
CACAAGTATCATTTGGATTCCAAACCCCATCGTGATCGGCATCATCCGAAACATCTCCAACACCATCACCATCATCATCGCTTTGATCTGGATTACTTACAAGAGGACTATTATCAAGTATATCAACAACCCCATCGCCATCGGTATCATCTAGAGCAGTTACAGGTACAGTTTGTAATTGAATGGCAGTACTATTGCCTTCGGGAACAACGAGCTGAGTCTGTGTTAGAACAACAGGAATATCAGTATCTCCGTCTTCTGAATTCACATTGATTACTTCTACCTCATAGATATTATCACGGTTATGATCTTGTGGGTTATCGAAATCAGGAGGATTTATAAATTCTAAGTAATCCTCAGATTCGCCGTTACCATTTTTTTGCTGGTCACCACTACTTCCAATTGAGAATAAAGCAGCATCAGCACCTCCACTAATCTTCTTTTTAATTTTCCATTTCCCAACTCCCTTAGAAGGGTTTGGATTGAAATATCTTCTGTAACTATTTTTGGAATCAGCCGTAGTGGAAGCATCAACAGGATATACAGCTAAGGTAAAGAATGTATACGAATAGGTATTCGGAATATCTAAAATTTGAAGCTTGACAATAGAAGCACTAGATAGATCTCTACTGTTTGTTGCTTTAATGTTGACAGATAATGTTTTTTGCTCTTCATAGTCAATGGATCTAGTCAGATAGAGTAGGTCACCTTCGAGTCTAAAGTAATCAGAATTATCACCATCCTCGAGTGTCAAAATCACTTCATCAGTTAGATCATCAGTGGTTGGATTATCATCAAAAGCAATAATCTTACCTAGAGGAGTATCAACTGGAATATCCATATCAATACTCTTTGTCTCAAGACGTTCGAATTCAGCTGAATAAATTGTTGGTAGTTTAAAGGGGCAACCATTTTCATCAATTGGTGCTCCAATTGGAGTTCCAGGGCAAAAATCTTTTTTGTTTTTAACTCCATCTCCATCATCATCTAAATCTAATTGATCTTCCGAACATCCGTTTTCATCTACTTCCGCATTTAGTGTTGTTTCAGGACAGCGGTCGAATCGATTTTCAACACCGTCCCCATCATCATCGAGTTGATCTTCGCTACATCCTGTCTCATTGACTTCAAGTCCAAATTCGGTATTCAAACAGACATCATTTTCATCTAAGACACCATCTAAGTCGGTGTCTAATTCTAATTGAAATTCGGAACATCCAGATGCATTTACAGCCTCTCCAATGGGAGTATCATCACATAAATCGTCTTCATTGATAACACCGTCAAGATCCAAGTCATTTTCTAATTGTGATACAGAACAACCAAATTCGTTGACTTCTTCAGCTAGTGGTGTATTGGGACATAAATCAACATCATCCATAACCCGGTCAAAATCTGTATCAATTTCACTCAGTGAGCATCCAAATTCATTCACTAATAAACCTAGTGCTGTTCCTGGACACGAATCGAGTGTATCGGGTACACCATCAAAATCTTGGTCATAATCTGCAACCGCTTCTAGTTCACCTAATGTACATCCAGTTAAATCAACAGTTTCACCCAGCGGAGTGTCATTACATCGATCAAGTGTATTGGGAACACCATCTTCATCGTCATCTTTATTTTCTTCTAGAATATCTAGGTCTATTTGAGAACAACCTGTTTCATCAACAATAATTCCTAGAGGGGTATCAGGGCAAAGATCGTCATCATTTCCTACACCATCTAAATCCCCATCTTTCTGAACTCGAGCACACCCAAATTCATCAACTTCTGCTCCAATTGCAGTTTCAGGACATTGGTCTTTATCGTCTTTGATTCCATCTAAATCTTTATCATTTTGAACTCGAGCACACCCAAATTCATCCACTCTAACGTTGGCTGCTGATCCTGGGCATTGGTCATCAGCATTGAGAACTCCATCAAGGTCTTCATCGATTTGGATTTGCGCACAACCGTTTGCATTAACTCCTGTTCCTGCTTCAGTATCTGGGCATTGGTCTAAATCATTTTCAACTCCGTCTTGGTCTAAATCATTCTGAAGGTCAGAACAACCGTCACCATTCACAGCTTCACCCGCAGGAGTACCCGGACAAACATCAAGAGCATTGTTTATTCCATCTTGATCATCATCCAATTGGCTTAAACTACACCCATTGGCATTTACCGGTTCGCCTTCAGGGGTTTCTGGACAAGTATCGATGTCATCAGAAATACCATCTTGATCCAAATCAGGGACTAATTCAAGTACATTGTTACTGTCGAATGTACTTGTAGCATTACCCACAACATCTTGTATCGGATTTACTAATCCAATGCTAATTGTTTGACCCTCACTAATGGTGCCTGTGATTGTAAACGATATCGTATACGTAGTTCCTTCTTGTTCCAACCCTTCTGGAGTTTGACTTTCCAGTGTTGCAGATCCTGTACTTAAACTTAAACTGAAATCTGTTGCTTCTAAAGCTGAAGAGTTACTCGAAAATGCAAGCTCGTTTAGCGTAAGGGTTAAAGTTTTGTCATCGATTACTCGAGCTTCTCTGATGAAAGGAGCTGTTACGTCGGGAAGGATTGTAACGACTCTAGTTATTGGAGTAGCGTTATTACCTGCAATATCTGCAGCACCGTATGATATCGTATATATTCCAGGTATACTATAAGAAATATATGGAACCGGAGATCCTACAGTCTCAGGTGAACCATGATTTCTATACATAATCGTACTTGTAACAACTGTTGTCGGCTCATTTGTACTTGTATTAATTGGAGATATAGTGGGATTCCAGATACCATCAACATCATCTTGAACAGTAATGGATGGATCCGTCCA
>CALBJF010000026.1 GCA_937892665.1 uncultured euryarchaeote
GCAACCGTAAGTCCTCCTGCAATGGAGAACTAGACGTCGATGCAAACGTACGACCTGATTCACGCAAACCAATAGAAAACGTCGTTTGGCCAGAAGGTGAAGCGCCTGCTGGAACGTACCAAGTGTTCGTTCACTACTACAAGAAGCACAAGAAGCGACGTTCCAAAGATCCAACTAAGTTCCAAGTCATTGCAAACGCATACGGAGACCTTTTGGAATACTCCGGTGAACTCAATTTTGGTGAAGAGATTCAACTCGTCTGCAGTTTCAATGTTCCAACAATGGAAGAGAGAGAAGAAATCAAGCGTCAGTTAGAGCAACAAGTACATCTTGCAGAAACAGGTGAAGTTGCTGCAGATAAGATTCTTGAAGATGAAACGACTCCTAAGCAACTCGAATTCGGGGAATTGGTCGATGAGATTGAAAGCGAATTCGTTAATGATGTCGAAGACGATGGTTCAGGTGTTCCACCTGCACCTGACTTAGATTGATTTGCCTCAAGACAGGATGTCATCGAGACGTTCGTTCTTCAATGCATTTTTGATGCTGCGTGCGATACGTCGTCCTGTGGACATACGCGTTTCGTTAATGTCTGAGTAAGGTGAACCACCTACAAACGGATTTGAACCTGCGACAATTCGGGCACTGATTTCAAAGACTTTGAATTCCAAAGCATCGGTTACGATTGTTTCCAAACAGAACGGTCCGATCATTCCTCTCGCACCATCTTCGAGTTCATAGGACGCAGCAACAGTTCCTTCAGCCATTTCAAAAGCTCTTGGGAGAAGAGATTCTCTGATGACAACGGGTTGGTTTCCAGTTACGACAAACGACGGTTCCATACCGGCTTCTCGTAGATCTCTCAATGAACCCAGTTTGTAGAATTCATCGACATTCGCCTCGTCTCTTCTATCCATAGAGAGGAGTTCCAAACGACCGAGATTCATACCAGCATGCTTTCCTTTTCCTTGGACTTGAAATCCGTCAGTCGCAAGGGGGTCAAAGAAAAAGTGAAGATAATATCGACACCCGAGGACGTATTCTTGAATTGTGAATTCTTCTTCAATGTCTACATTTCTTCGAAAATCACGATAGTCTCGAGCGATGAAGTATCCTCTTCCACCTTTCGCTCCAGCGTATTTTACGATAACAGGGCCCTCGATGTCATGAGGGTCTTCGAGAACCTTAGGCATTGTACATCCTCCAGAAAGGAGCCAGTCTCTTTGTTTTGCACGGCTGCTTTCCCATCGAAGGATATCCCGATT
>CALBJF010000027.1 GCA_937892665.1 uncultured euryarchaeote
GGACCGCTTGGTGGACCTGAAGGAGGGCCGCTCGGAGGACCGCTTGGTGGACCTGACGGCGTTGAAGGAGGTGTATTTTCTGTGATCGTTTGTGCTGCTGCAGGAGGGGTTGGGGGTGGAGTTGGAGCAGTTTTCGTAGGTATTGGAGGTGGCGTCATACGTGCTGGCTCCACTGAATCAGTCGGAGGTGCTAATTCCGCAACCTTCGGTGCTAACGTAAGAAGATCGATTGGAGGTTTTTCTTCTTGGACTGGAGGTAATGAAGTTGGTGCAGAAAGAAGTGTGTCCGAGGATGCTGTTTCTGCTGCCGATGTTTCCCAAGGGGGTTTTCTTGGCCCATCTTCCTCAACATTGGCAAACGAACTAATTTTTGTTGAGCCACCTTGTGAATTTTCGCCGAAAAATGTGCTCATTTGAACTTCATTTGCATTGATTAGTTCTCTTTCTTGAGTGCTACCAAAATCATCAAGATGGTTATCGAAGGCTCCCATGAAAAGGCTCGAACCAATCGCATTCCCAGGTTTCCTTCCCTTTTCTTGTTGGAACTCGAAATCCACATCATATGGACCAAGCGACATCGTTTGTCCTTGTCCATTGAGTGTAAAAGACCAGTCTCCATCACTGAGTTTGAATGCGAATGAGAAAGACCGTGTTAAGCCGGGACCAATAGACGTTACTCCACCTATTGGCTCAATTTTCGAGCCTGTGCTCGTTTGAATTGTTGCCTCGAGCCCACCCACTGGAATGGCCGACTCGTTGGTCAATTCGATGGAAACTTCGACAATGTCTTCGTCGTCATCATCAATCTCCATTCGAGCCGATTGAAGACGTGCTTTCAATGAACCCGCAGTTACAATATGCTCATCAGTCATTGCGCCCACCTATCCATCGTACACTGTTCTTCACTTTAAATTCAGGCGCGTATCGCTCGGTAGAGACCAGTCAACTGCAGCAACTGTGTGATTGTTCACATCGACTGAGGTTCTGTATTCTGATGCTTTCGAGCGAGCACGTAAAATATCTCTCATTCCAAACCAGACCACGCCAATAATTGGGATCATGTAACGTAGTTTGTCGAAGGCTCGTGGGCCGAAGTGGTGAAGTTCCAGTAAGGTTCCGTTATCATGGACTATCGCGATTCGAAGTGCACGTTGTCCAAGCGAACGTCCGAAAGAACGGCCAGTATATTTCCAATACATCCAGAGCGATGTGAAGAAAATAACCCATGTCATTGCGAATGAAAGGGCATAGCGCGCATCTTCTTGGAGATATGACCAACTTATGAGAACTTCAAGAAAGGTAAAGCGACTCAGAAGATGAAGGGCGAGCGATACTGCAACGACGTCGAGTGCAAAGGCTGTAACTCTCCTCCATACAGGAGCGATGAGCATGCCTTCAGGAGCGCTTGACAGCGCTTGCTGAGCGAGTGTTCCGCTTTGGTATACGGTGACTGGGCTGTCGGCCATGATGTTCCCATTCGCTGTTTATTGTTGAACTTGCGTATCAGTCATTAACCAAATGCCAAGCAAAAAGTCCACGCTCGTCTGCCCAGTCAAGCCATGATCTCCATGTTGGATCAAACCGGAGCGTTTGCGGGTCTCCAAGGACAATTAAGCCACGTTTCGCACGAGTAATAGCGACATTTAATCGACGACGATCGCTTAGGAAACCTACGTTTCCATCGGGATTTGAACGCACTGCTGAGAAGATGATGACTTCTTTTTCTCTCCCTTGATAGCCATCC
>CALBJF010000028.1 GCA_937892665.1 uncultured euryarchaeote
ATACAACTTCTTACTCCGTTTTTGGCAGAGCCTGATACTTACGAGAATTTACTACACGAAGTTTCCAAAATCGAAGACAGCGAAGCAAGGCAGCGGCAAATGCTCGATGATGCGTTATCTATTCTACGCGAACAGGGCTTTGATATTACAAAACCAACAGGGAACTTTATTGATCAACTTTCGAAAATAGATCATTATCAGGCGATTTCTGACCGAAGGCAATACGTTCTCCTCGAAATAAAAAATTCAATTCAGCCATTTGACACAGTCCTTTCAGAAACATTGGAAAAACGAACACAAGAGATTGATATTGAAGACAAAGAGGCATTGGAAATACTTGAAAAGAATATTCAGACAATTAGCCATCACCTCAAAGAACGTCTTGTGGAGATGAATGCCATTTTATCGAAATGGAAAAATCAAGGATTCACATATCATTCAACGGTTCAAATCACGTCCTCGGAATTACTTGAGTGGGAGCATATGTTACCTGAGATTGAACAATCGTTCACTGTTCACTCATCAGCAATGGAGCGTTGGAAGACGATCTCTAAATCCTGGGAATTAGATGATGGCGAAATCAAGAGTATAGCAGGAAAATTAGAGCATACTGAAATGTTCCTAGAGAAAATCGAGGGTCTTGAACAGGAATGGACAAATCTCGAACTTAAGGCAGCCTCAATTATCGAACACTGGGAGCAATACGGGTTTGATTTAGATATCTGGCGTTACAGAGCAACCGAAGAGCCACGTTCCGCTTTAGCAGAACTCACCAGATATACCCCTCATTTAGAAAAGGCATCTGCATTAATGGACTCATTTTTCAATCTTGATACCTCATTAGGGGGTGAAGAGGAAGTAGAACAACGGACAACACTTCTCCAAACAGCAGATTTAGACGCAGAGATCCTATCGGAAATGGAAGATTGGATTGAGAAACGCACTCTCAGAAATACACGCCATCGACGTATGTTAGAACGAGAATGGAATCAATCAATGAGGGATGGGAAAACTACAATTGAATCAAACTTCTCAGATTTACATTCCTTTGAGCAAGCGATTGCATCAATTGAACGACATGGTCAACAAGATCATTTTGAACATTCATCCTCCCGAATAATTAGCAATGCAAAACATGAATTACAAACGCTTGAATCTCAAGGTTGGAATGTAGGAGAACTCGTTACTTTAGCGGAGGAAGACCCAAGTGAATTCATTCGACAATTCTCATCAACAAGAGTTGTAATTTCAAACATCTCAAAAATTCAAAGAAGGCTTTCTGCACTTGATTGGCGAAGAGATGTAACAAAAGGATTAGAGATCTCAGAAATGGTTCGCAATCCTATTTCTCTCAAAGGTATTGAAACACAAATCCCTGCTCTGATACGTCATTTATCTAGCCGCCCAATTGAAGAAGAGAAATTTACCTATCCATTATGGTCGCCGACTCAACGACCCGTACTGCTTCCCAAGCCAGGGAACCAATTACCAACGAAGAAGCATGTAATTATTCAACCACAAACGACTTTGGAAGATGCACAAGAAGCAATCCTCGAAGCCATGGAAGTGGAGGTTGAGGTTGAAAATTCAGAACTTCAAGAAGAACCACCAGTTGTTCCAGCAGAGGCAATCACTGAGACTCCATCTCCCCTGATCGAAGAAATGGCACCAGAAAAAACGATTCAGAAACACATGGAAGTGCGGGCTGAAAGTATAGATGGTGCGCCAAACCCCCGGTTATTGAATTCGTTTGAATCCATTTTGGAACGAATGTCTTTGTCTGAGTGTTTGGTCTTTG
>CALBJF010000029.1 GCA_937892665.1 uncultured euryarchaeote
GATGGATTTGTCCAGTCGATGGAGGTTGTTGTTTCTTGGGCGTTACCGAGATTTTCTATCATAACGTATGCTTCTGCCGTGTACCCTGGAATCCCATATCCCTGAGAACTACCCAGGCCTTCTGGTCCCACCAATGAAAGTCCTCTTGTTCTCAATGCTTCAATCGGTACTGAGAGTGTTGTGTTAACAGACTGGTCGATATCTAGTGTAGCAGTGATGTCGATGTATCCATCTTCATCGCCTAAAGCATCTAGTGGAAGCGTTGCAACAAATGTAAGTGGTATAGATGTAGATGGTGCTATTTCTATTCCCGTAAGCGATGTGCCTTGTTGAGGGGCTACATTCCAGCCTTGTGGGAGGTGAGTTGTATCGTATGTGATTGACCATGAAGCACTTCTGGACCCTGTTGCTAGAAGGGATATTTCAACATCCTGGCTCATTCCTGGATTAATCCTGGTTACTTCTTCTGGTGACTGGATAAGAACTGCATATGGTTCGACAACATTTAGTGTAATTTGTTCGATATTATTGTCTTCTCTTGCTTCTGTTAAGTTATCATTCACATCGAGAACCAATTCAAACAAATGACTTCCTAATGTAGCAGTTACATCTACGCTAAACGTCGATGGTCCACCGTCTCCGCTAGGCGATAATGGCTGTAGATCATCAACCCGAACGCGCGATATTTCGTTTCCATCCATGCGCAAGACACAATCAATACTATCCTCATTTTCCCATGTCCCAATGTTCGCGAATTGGCCAGTAACTGTCAATGTTTGACCCGGATCTGGAGATGCAGGATTGAATGATATGCCATTCGAATCTCCAAGCGGTGCTAAATCTAATGCTCTTTGAGAAATAAGTGTGTCTCCGAGTAACATATCCATTGAACCATCACCATCCATGTCTGCGAATGCAGGTGCTGACCATACTCTATGAGGCGTGGCCAAAGGTTCGTCCCATCCTTCAGACACTTCATCACTAAATCCTGTGTCTCCTTCAAATGCGAATACTCTTCTCCCAAAAGCTACAACAATTTCGTCGCTATTTTCACCATCAATGTCCATTAGGGAGGGGGGAGATACTGCGATTTCATCATTTGAATTTCCAGATCCTCCTCGATTCATGACTTTAGACCATTCCTTTGTTGGAGGGTCGTTGCTTAGGTCATGACAACCAACCATTCCCTCGCGGTCAAATGAAAAGGATGAGGTTGAGTACCAGGTGACCCAGCAAAGTCGATCGTCTATGCTATCATTATCAGTGTCGATTGGTAGAGGTGGAGCATCGGCAAATCCATTTTGTGCACGGAATGAAAAAATCTCTTGCGTTGACGTGAGTTCCATTCCAACAAATCGAGCACCATATCCAGTGGTTCCTCCATTTGAATCTGTAGGGACTGTCAATATCATTTCAGGTGCAGCATCACTATCAAGTTGTGTGACTACAGGACTGGGGAGTCTTAACCTCGGCGAATTATCGTCAAAATCAGTACCTGTGATCGCAACTCGACCCCACGAATTAGAGCCTGTTGCGCCATCAAGCCGCCAAATCCACATATTCCCTGAATTTTCATCAATGGTGGTTGCAACGACGGCAGTGTTAGAATCATCAAGTTGAGCCCATGCAGGATCACTTGGATGGGTTCCTCGGTCCAGAATGACTTGCCATGATGGCGCTGTTGGTGTAGAAGAACCCAAGGGAATTGTCATTATTTGTGGGTCTTCGGAATTGATATCGACTGCGGAAATGACGAGTTCGGGTTGACCATCAAGTTCAAGATCAGCAAGAAGCGGTT
>CALBJF010000030.1 GCA_937892665.1 uncultured euryarchaeote
TTGAGCGCCAAATTCTTCGCCTTCCAGCCATTCTTCAATTAGGATTTCACCAGATGGGCTATACTTCCGAGCATCGATCATCGCTGCATCGATTTCACTCACAGTCTCGATTCTATTAACACCTCGAGACCCAGAGGAATCAACAGGTTTTATGACGCAAGCTGAAGAACACGACATGAAGAATTCATGGGCTGATTCGACACCTTCAACCAACGAATACTTTGCTGTAGGTACATCAGAATCAGAAAACTTTACTTTCATCAGAGACTTGTTAAGGCAAGATTTGCTACTTTCAAGACATGTTCCTGAAAGATTCAGAGTATCAACTGTACCTCCTATGCTCTCTAGACAAACATCTGTGCCAGTAGAAATGATGCCATGAATACCGATACTTTTTGCAACTTCAAGAACTGCATGTGGATCTGATATGTCGACTTCATGAAAGAACGGAGCAAGTTCGATACCAGGATAATTCCCTTGAATGGAACAGACATGAACCTCGAGTTGCATATCCATAGCAGCCGATATGAGCGGGAGTTGTTGCCTACCCGCACCTAATATCAATATCCTTTTTTTATAGTCCTCCACTTCTAAACCCCACATGGCAAACAATCAAAGAATGGCTTACGACAACAAAATAATGTGCGTACTGTCAAGTTCAACGTCCCTTTCCTTAGTGGCAACGAGAGCGACTACATCAATGAAGTATTCGTTCATGGCGAATTTTCTGGCAATGGAAGATTTACAAAACAAGCGCAGCAGATGCTTGAAAAACATCTATCCGCTGAAAGAGTTTTGTTAACGCATAGTTGCACAGGAGCCCTTGAAATGGCTGCCATGCTCGCTGGATTTGGCCCCGGAGACGAGGTTCTCGTTCCATCATTCACCTTTGTTACAAGTGCATCTTCAATTATGCGGACTGGAGCAACTGTGGTTTTTTGTGAAGTGGATCCAAACACCATGCTCATCGATCTAGAAGATTTGAAGACGAAAATTACGCCAAAAACACGAGGTATTGTGGCAGTTGATTATGCAGGATATGGTGTAGATTATGACCAGATAAACCTCATCTGTAGCCAATATAATCTCACGTGTATCGAAGATGCTGCTCAAGGGCTTGGTTCCGATTGGAAAGAGAGGGCTTTGGGAACGCACACTCGTTTCGGTGCAATCTCATTTCATCAAACGAAAAACATTCATTCAGGTCTTGGAGGATGCCTTGTCATCAACAACCAAGAAGACGTAAGTAAGGCAGAAATGGTATGGGAAAGAGGCACAGATAGAAGTGCTTTTTTCAAAGGATTAGTCGATAAATATAGTTGGCAGCAGGTGGGTTCTTCCTTCTATCCAAGTGAACTACAAGCTGCATTTTTATGCGCTCAGTTAGAACAGATTGATCAAAATCTATCTGCTAGAAAAGAACTCTGGAATTATTATGAGGAACTATTGATGGATTTAGAAAAGAAAGGCTCTCTAAAAATGCTTAGACCTCCAAAAAACAGTAGACACAATGCTCACATGATGGCGCTACTCTTTCCAAGCGCCCAGGAAGCCGATGATGCACGCTCATACCTAAACGAACACGGAGTGCAAGCGGTGATTCATTATGTTCCACTTCATTCCTCCCCAATGGGAAAGAAATTGGGTTACACGGAAAAAGACTTGCCGATCACATCACAAGCTGCTGCTTCTTTGATACGATTACCACTCCATTTATCGATGGATAAAGGCGATATTGAATATATCGTTAAGCTTCTTCAAGAATATTGTCACGTCGAACGTTAATTTGTTCTAATACGTAACATATTACGTAAAAGAGTATAACACCTAAAATCGGGGAACTGATGAATTTGATCCAATTTTCTAGTAAGGGATCTGTAATGGTTGAATCTGTACTGAAAAACCCTCCAGCAATCGACCAACTTACCGCTCTTACTCCCAAAAATAGTCCGAAGAGTATGGATATTATTTCTATATCCTTATCGAAATTAACATCTTGTAAAATCACCACTAATACCGCCAATATCAATACACTGTTCAAGCTAAATCCAACAAATAGCGATAGAAGAATTTGATGGCTTAATGTGAAGAATATCATTAAATTTGAATAAAGACCAAGACTAATCATGCGCTCTATCTCGTTTAAGCGTGTCAGTATTAACGAAATATTGAGTAAGAATAACCCGTTACTTACGAGTTCTTCATCCGATAGTACGACCATTCCTGTAAACAAGACACCCCCGCATACCCATAGGATAGACTCAAAGGCGATATCCCGGTCTAGCGAATTATTTTTTATTCCGATAATGAGCAGCATTACAATAGGAATTGTAAGGTCGGCGTGTGGGAGCAATAGCAATAAAAGTGTGGCAAACGGCATGAGATACTGAACATACACATTCATGATTTGCACGATATTCTTGTCCGGTGATAAGCCGGGGGAATCCTCGCGTGTCATGGTGTTTGGAAGAGATTATCATAATTAAATTTAGGTAAGCCTAAAAATGACTTCGTTTTGGAACGAATATGTCCAAGTCAACCGCACTTTGTGGAGTCGTCCTAGCAGGAGGCTGGGGGACTCGATTGATGCCCCTCACGACATCGACGAACAAACATCTTTTGCCGGTCTATGATGAACCGATGATTTGCAAATCTATTGCAACGCTAAGCAGAATGGGCATTAAGGAAATCATGATTGTTTTGGGTGGCTATTCAGGAAATTCTTTCTTCGCCCTACTCGGAGATGGGCATCGATTTGGCCTTGAGATTCGGTATGCATATCAGGAACAAGCAGGAGGTATTGCTGAAGCGTTGAGACTAACGAAAGGATTTGTCAGTGATCGAAACGTGGCCGTCATACTTGGAGATAATGTCTTTGAAACTTCGATGAAAGTGTTTTCTGAAGAATTCCAACAAGATGAAGAAAATGACTGTTATCTATTTCTGAAACCGGTTAATGATCCTGGCGAGTTCGGAATAGCGTGGATTGAATCAGGAGGTAGGATTGTAAATATGGAAGAGAAACCTACTAATTCAGATTCAAACCTTGCAATAACGGGACTATACCTTTACACTCCAAAAGTGTATGATTTGATTGATGAAATCTTAGAAACTACAGGATATTCTAGACGAGGTGAGTTAGAAATAACCGATATTAACAGATTATTTATGCAAAAAAATCTCGCAAAAGGCTGTCATTTCGACTCACATTGGGCAGATTGCGGTACAATCGATGCACTTCTTGACACGTCGATGTTAATGCGTAAATGGGATCAAGGTCCATGGCTTAAACCAAAGGTGCAGTAAAATGAGAATTCTAATTACTGGTGGTTGTGGGTTCATAGGGAACCATGTTGTTCGAAGAGTACTCATGATACCCGGTGTGGAGAAAGTTGTAAACGTAGATGCATTAACCTACTCTGGGAATCTTGACAATTGCAAAGATATCATCGATGATCGTTACCGATTTGTACACGAGAGCATCAACAATAAATCAGCTATTGATGAAATCATTGAGGCTGAACGCATCTCGGTGCTCATCCATCTTGCTGCTGAAAGTCACGTTGATCGTTCGATAAATTCAGTAAAGCCTTTTGTTGAAACAAATATTGACGGTACACGTATTCTTTTGGAATCTGTTGTTGATTCAAAGAAATCTGGAACAAATATTCATTTTATCCACGTATCAACTGATGAAGTGTATGGCTCACTAAAGCCAGATGACCCTCCATTTACTGAAGATACGCCACTAAACCCGCAAAACCCTTACGCTGCTACCAAGGCTGCTTCTGATATGCTCGTTCAATCTTTTGTAAATACTCACAATATTTCAGCAGTAATTACGCGTTGTTCAAACAATTTCGGGCCAAGGCAATTTCCAGAAAAATTGATCCCATTGATGACCATCAATGCGATGAATAAGAAAGCGCTTCCAATTTACGGAGATGGAAAACAAATCAGAGATTGGATACATGTCGAAGACCATGTTTCTGGAATTCTAAGTTCAATGTTAGCCCTCATAGTTGGACAAATACAATCCGGTGAAGTATTCAACTTCGGAGCTGAAAATGAAAGGACAAATATCCAAATTGTTCAAACCATATTGAAAAATGTAGGAGCAGAAGAATCCCTCATCTCGTTTGTGAAAGATCGGCCTGGCCATGATCGAAGATATGCAATGGGGTATGAAAAGGCAAATAGAATCCTCGGATGGCGACCAGAGATTGAGTGGGACACTGGATTATCGGATACCATTCAATGGTACAATGACAACAAATCGTGGGTTGATTCGATTACGTCAGGTGAATATCGTAATTATATTGAGAATCAATATGGTATTGATAATTGATTTCATTGAAATTACTTCAGTAATGAACGAGCCTCTTTGACTAACTTTACGAGTTCGACCCTCGCCTCATCTGAATTTTTAACTTCTTTACTGAATGCAAGGCGTATCGGTTTCGTTCCTAATTCAGTTGTAGCCATCATTTCGAAGCCATACCTATCGATACCAGTCATAACCGCTTCAGATGTATCGGTGGCCTTACTCATTACCTTACAA
>CALBJF010000031.1 GCA_937892665.1 uncultured euryarchaeote
CTAATGCTAACCACATCAGTGGAGTTCTTTTCAAATGTCGAAAACAACGTTTGTGATGTTCTTTCATCATCATTAATCCGACATTGAAAAAGAAACGTTTAGGTTTTATTCCTGATATTTCACTCCCATAGACTGCTCGAACTGGTACCTCTTTGACGTTCCAACCTTCAGATGAGAGGTGTATGAGCCAATAATTCGGGTAACCATAGTCTTTCCATGAGTTGTTCCAATTCCATTGATTGAGCAAGTTGGATGAAGATGCAGTATACCCACATTGAGGATCGGTGATTTTTTTTCCACTGGCTAATGTGGTTAACCATCCAAGGATTTTCGATGCACGCCGTCTTGTTTTTGGCATTTGTTGGATGTCAGTGCCATTCATCATTCGATTTCCTTTGACAAAATCAGCATCTCCTGCTCGAATCGGTTGAAGCAACGACTCCAGATTTTCTGGATCCATTTGTCCATCCCCTGCCATGACGACACTGATGAATGGATGTTCTAGGTTCTTGAGAATATACTGATGGCCTCGATCAATTGCTCCACCGACGCCGATTCCATTCGTCCTTAGGATGATTTTCTCAAAGGAGGTTTTGACGGAATTCGCTCGTTGTGCAGTGTCATCTGTTGAACCATCATCAATGACAACAGCCATGTCAATAAACTCGGGAAGAGTTTCTAAGACAGTTTGTATATGATGTTCTTCATTTCGAGCAGGGATGACAACACCGATGTATTGTCCTTCCAGCATGTACATTCCAATCGTTCGTCCACAAAAGGGGTTGTGTCGCAACCCCCATGAGGGAGAATTGAAAGGTAGGACGTCGACCAGAGGTTGTGGTTAAAGGCACATTCCGAGTAATTGGCGTCGGGCAGAATATCGAACTTCGTGTCGTATCATTTCTCACTCGAGCCCGTCAGGTAACTGATGATGTTGTTTTTATTGACCTAGGTTCAGAGGATGAAACGAAAATTCTCGTTGAAGAAATCGGCTGTACTCTGCTTGAAACAGATGAGAATAACTTACTCAATATCTCAAAAGTATTAGTTGAATCGAATCTTGAACCGGTTGATAATTATCTGATCATCAATGTAAACAAAGAATGGTCTTTGCGGGAGTTTCCTCTCCATCTCAATCGTTCAAGAGAAGGATGGGATGTTTACGTTGGGCTTGTTTCAGACTCTGGTGATGTGGATAGCCCGTCTGAAAGAGTTCTCTCTGAATCAGGATTCCAACATTCTTCATTGAGTAATAACGGACTAGAGGAACTCTCGAATTCGATGATGTCATGTACAGCGCATGATCTTTCTGATGCTCTTCGCGTGCGTATTGTTCAATCAACAGCGTTGCCGACTCTTCCTCAACGCGAGTCTCTTGCGACAGCTTCTCGATTTACTCAATTATTTATGTGGATGATACAATCGAGACATCCACTGTTCCTATTCGGAATTCCAGGCTTAGTGTTGTTTATTCTCGGTTATCGTCTCTCAGGCGGCGTTGTCGATACGTTTACTGAATTAACAACAGAATCTCTTGGTGTTACCTTTGCAACCATTGCTATGACATTGTTTGGACTCTTTGCTATGATGATTGCACTGATGCTCTACATTATGGGTAAACAGGTTGAGCAAATACAAGCCCAATATGAGTGGCCAAACAAGGAGTGATTCGATGACTGGATTGATTTGTTTAGATATGGATCGTGTATTGGTTGATCACCTTTCGACTTGGCAATTCGTTTATGATAACTTAGGAATCAATAACGATGAATCTTTTGAGTTATACAATCAAGGACTCTTGGATGAATGGGACTGGATTAAACTCGATGTAGCATTGATCAAAGATAGTTGGCATGAGAAGCATGGCTTTCCAATAAGCGATGCTAACTTACGTGCTTGTATGGTGGGTATGCCTATGATGAAGAATTACGAATTTCTCATCCAAGAATTACTTGATGATGGCCACCATGTGGCCATTGTAAGTGGTGGCTTACAACAAACTGCTCGTGATATTTCGACACTCTTTCCAAGCGATACAAAATGGAAGAGACGCTGGGGTGGCATCGATCGTCACACCTCAAAGCGACTTGCGGATGGTTACGATACTCGATTGCACGTGTTCACAAATGGCTGGACAGTAGGTTCAGAGAATGCAGATGGTTCATTGCCTATTGCTGATTATGGACGTTACCAAGTTCAAATGGACGGCAAAGGAGCGCTTGTTCGTATGCTTCAGAGAAGGCTTGGAGTTGATTCTAATCGGATCATCGCTGTAGGTGATTCTGCGGGAGATATTGGTATGTTTGAGGAAGCTGCACATGCCATCTGCTTCAATCCATGGGACGAGCGACCCGTTCCTTATGCAAATGAGGTCATTCGTGAAAAAGACCTTTCTCTTGTTCTTCAGTCATGTAAATTATTTCTGAAATAAAATAAATGAAGGGTTCATATTTTTGTACTCAATGATTGTAAGGTTAATCATGAGAAACATTCTGGCAACTTTTATTATCGGAATTTTGTTCCTTTCACTTACACCCATTACTCCTTATTCTTCTGCTCAAGTCCCTACAGCCGCAGTTTCAATCGAATGCGAACCTAGCGTAAATGGTTCGAATGTTATGATTGATGTAGAGCCAGGTTCGAATAATTACGGTTCCGCTATTTGTACTGTCTCCAATCCAACAGCCTACATAGAAAAGGTGGAAATTGAAGTTACTTCGGATGTAATATCCTATTCCGCTCCGGGTTCAATTTATGTTAGTGGGGGCTCAGAAGAGGAGTTTACAGTAGGTCTTTCAGGTCAAACAGCCATGCGAACGGATACGTTTGAGATTAAAGTGAAAGCCACTGTTACCGAATTAAGTGGTTTGCCTCCTGTCAATGTTGCCTCTTCTGAAGCCAGCGTGATTGCTGAGGTTGTTCATTATGGAGGATGCTCATTAGAACTTATAGATTCAGTGAAGGTATTTGCTCCTAACGAGGAATTTTATCTCAGCATCAAGGTCAACAACCTTGGTAATGGTCCAGATACATTCGATATCAGTTTAGATTCAGCCTCTCAATTATTTCTTGAAGAATCTGGTTTTGTCTTATCTCTTTCAACTTCGAGAATTCAAATCAGCCCTGAATCTTCGTCAAAGGTTGTGAGTCTGGACATTAAAGCACCATCATCTCTAAGTGATGATTACACCACAGAGGGAGACTATTTGCGAGATGTGTTTTCAATACTTATCCACCTTGAATCTGCTACAGTTTGCACGAATAGCGACTGTAATAACCATTCGATTGAACC
>CALBJF010000032.1 GCA_937892665.1 uncultured euryarchaeote
TGACGATCAGCATCAAAGATGGCTACGAGACTTACTTCTGGAATATCCAACCCTTCTCGTAAGAGGTTGATTCCAACAACAACATCGATGTGTCCAATACGCAAAGCGTTGAGAATCTCAGTACGCTCGATGGTATCGATTTCAGAATGCAAATGATGGGCTTTAACGCCCATGCGATTGAGATATTCTGCAACTTCTTCTGCGAATTTGATGGTCAAGACCGTCACAAGTGTCCGTTCTCCTCGTTCGATTCGAAGATTAATTTCAGAAAGAAGATCAGCGATTTGCCCCTCAGTTGGACGCACTTCGATGTTTGGATCGAGCAGCCCAGTTGGCCGTAATTCCATCTTTGCGATACCTTGAATGTTCAGAAGCAAATCGTACATTGTCTCTGAATCTGGATGCTTCTTGGCCTTTGCATGGGCTGGTTTTGCACCGCCTGCAGAGGCTACGTGTTCAAGTCCGAGTGGAACTTTTTGACCAGTAATCTCACACAAGTGACGTAGTTCACGTTCACCTGGTGTAGCAGAGACATAGACCATTTGAGGTACAAGATGTTGAAATTCAGGCATCTTAAGTGGGCGATTGTCAGCAGCCGTTGGTAAGCGGAAGCCGTGCTCAATCAAGCTGTCCTTCCTTGATTTATCCCCGAAGTACATCCCTCCAACTTGCGGAAGCGTTACGTGAGATTCATCCATAATGACGAGGAATTTCTTCGGGTCGCCATGGAACTGACGAGCACATGCGGAAAAGAAATCGAGCAAACAATAGGGGCGTTCGCCAGGTTCTCTGCCATCAAAGTGTAATGAATAATTCTCAATTGATTGACAATGTCCGATTTCACGCAGCATCTCAAGATCGTACTTTGTACGCTGTTCTAGTCGATGTTGCTCAAGCATACGTCCAGCCATTGCGAACTCAGTCAAACGTAATTCCATTTCTGTTTCAATGCTTTCAAGAGCACTTTCAAACCTATCCTCATTCGTCATGAAGAATTCCTTCGGGTGAATCCAAGCCTCATCGAGTGTGTCTAGAATCTCCCAAGAAACAGGATCGCATACATGTACATCAGTGACGCCGTCTAAATCGAAACGTATTCGCAAAGGATCATCACGAGAAGGCATCCATACATCGAGGACTTCTCCGCGAAGCCGACATTCGCCTCTTGAAAGGTCAGTTGTGGTTCGAGTGTATTGTAATCCAACCAATTCACGAATCAAATCTGTTGGTTCAATCTGTTGCCCGCTATGAACGCGAACGTGATGCTCAAGGAACGTTTCTGGTGGGTTCAAACCGTAAATACACGATACGGAGGAGACGATAACACAGTCTGGACGACTAACTAAACTTGCCACCGCCGCAAAGCGTTCTTGTTCAATACGCTCATTGATAGACATCTCTTTGTCAATGTATAGATCACGTTTCGCAAGATAGGCTTCGGGTTGATAATAATCGTAATGGGATACGAAGTACTCAACCGCATTTTCTGGAAAATAGCCTGCAACTTCATGATAGAGTTGCCGTGCAAGTGTTTTGTTGTGGCTAAGAATAAGTGTTGGAATGTTCAACCGCTCGATAAGATTCGCCATTGCAAAGGTCTTGCCACTTCCAGTAACACCGAGCATGATGCAACGCTCTTGACCATTCTCAAGTTGATCCATTAGCGTTTCAATGGCTTTGGGTTGATCTCCAGAAGGTTCAAACTGGCTATGGAGATTAAATCGTTTTACGGAAGGGTGGAGGTGCTCCAATGCAGCCCCTTCTAATGCCTTGGACAAATCGAACGGGTCACGCTCTTGTAAATCGGTTTCTGAGACTTCTTGGTCTGCGAGGTGCTCGAAGGCACCATCGTCATCCCACGTCTCGGTCATGGTTGTCCTTGATGGCAACCCTTCAAGAACATGCGTCTAAGGAAGATACAATCCACCATTGGCATGAAGGACAGAACCTGTGATGTATGCTGCATCATTACTCAATAAGAAAGAGACGATAGAAGCCATATCTTCACCAGTTCCAATCCGTTTAAGCGGTACTTCTTGTATGCGTTGATTTCTTTTCTCATCGGAATCGCCAGCAAGAATATCCGTATCGACATAACCAGGAGCAAGAACGTTGACTCTCTTTCCTTCAGGGCCAACTGCAAGCGCAAGAGAGCGTGCCCATGTGCTAAGAGCAGCCTTTGAAGCAGCATAATCAGCACCATGCGGTGAGCCACGGGTTGCGAGTTGAGAACTGACAACGACCATACTGGCTTGAGGTGCAAGATGTGGTTGGACTACTTTCCAAACATTGACTGCACCCTCGAAGTTTGCCTTCATCGTATGTCTCAATTGTTCCATTTTCATTTCTTGAGCAGGAACACGATCGTAGGTTCCATGATTGAGAATGAGTGCTTCAACGGTTCGATGCATCCATGGATGGATTCCCAAAAGACCAACTTCACCATCATCTGAACAGTCAACCTTGACCGCTAATGCATCTCCACCGGAGTTACGGATCGCATCAACAACCATTTCTGCTGGTTTTGAAGACGTATTGTAGGTGAGCAGGACATCATAGCCATCTGCAGCCAATCGATGGCTAATAGCGGCTCCAATGCCTCTTCCTCCACCTGTTACGAGGGCAACTGGACGAGAGGTCATACTATCCCCACGCGCAACGTATTGATGAATTCATTGCAAAAACTGAGCAAGTTGAGGTGGCTGCCATCCTTCCGGCTTGAGCACTTTTCCATCCTCTCTTCGAATGACCTTACCATCGACGAGTTTCGCCATATTGCTTCGATGAACTTCATTGAATGCATCATCATAGATGTCTTGCATACCATGATTGATGATGGTTCCAGCAAGAATGTAGCCAATGTCTGCTAAAGCATCCAAGACTTCGACAAGATCGCCAGCACGAGCAGCTTCTGCGTATTCTTGTACTTCTTCCATTAAGAGTTTAATTCTCAACTCAATTAACTCATCCGGGCCGAGCCCTGGTGCATCGAGTTTCGGGATTTCAAAGGCTTCATTGAATTCAAGCAAGGACTTGACAAGTGGGTTCATACCCCTAATACAACCGATTGGGTTCATCAATCTTCCACAGGGTTTCAATCGATGCTCAAAACAGGATTTCGTAAGAAGCGCGTGTATATTGCTCGTCCAGTAAGGACAACAGGGAACATAAATGCTGAAACTAATGCGATTGTGGCACCGCCTCCAGTTCCTAGTTCCGCAGAATAATAGATGCCCAGAAGAACAGCGGATAATCCAAAGAATTGAGTCCACAACATACAACCTTTGAAGCTACGGCCAAGGAGTTGTCCTGTTGCCGCCGGCGTCACCAAGAGTGAAGTTACAAGGAGTACTCCTACAACGTTCACCATCGCCACCACAACTGCTGCAGTCATTACGCTAAACCAAAGACCAATGAAGCGAACAGGAATGCCCTGTAACTTTGCAGCGACAGGATCGAGAGTAGTAGCAAGTAGGCCTCCATGGAGAAGGTAAAGTGAACTTAAGGCAAAGAGTGCTACTATGACAATCAAATCGAGTTTACTGCTATCGATTAGGTTTATGTTACCGTAAAGATATCCTTCAATGTCTGTTGTAATTCCTCCACCCCATAGACGGAGAACGACCAATCCTAAGGCGAGAGTTCCAGTTAAGAAAATCCCAATAGCTGCGTCTCCAGTAAGTAACTCCCGTGCTTGCATTTCATGGATAAGAATCGAAGCAATGATGCAGAATACGAGCCCATACCAAAGGGGAGCGGTCGAACTGAGAGCAACTCCTACTGCAATTCCACCGAAGGAGACGTGGGCAAGCCCATCACCCATCAATGCAAGATTTCTCATGATAAGGAATCCTCCCAGAAAACCCCCAATAATTGTCACAATAATTGCTGCAATGAGCGCCCGTTGAAACAATTCCATCTCAAAATAGGCTGGAAATGTAGTACCTGGCATAAATGGACCAATCAATTCCAAAATCGGTGCAAGTACCGATAATACGAATTCACTTATCCCCATTATTCTTCCTCCACTTTCGGTTTACTGATGCCTTCTTTGAGACTGATTATCATAGATTCAGGTTCGTGAACGTTTCGTATGCCACGTAATGTCGCTAAACTGAGTAAGTCAGGGAATTCACTTGGAGGACCGTCATATTGAATCCCACCTCGGCAACAATCGTTGAGTTGGATCAAATCGAGATAGATCACTCGATGTGCAGATTGCCGTATCGCCGCTAAATCATGTGATACCATGAGCAAGGTTTTGTTTTGTGTATGGCATAAATCATCAAGCAATTTCAATAATGAGTTCCTTGAATCTCTGTCAACGCCTACGAGAGGTTCGTCAAAGACCAAGATTTCTGCATTAGAAACCAAAGCTCTTCCGATGACTGCTCTTTGTCGCTGACCTCCTGATAGGCTGTAAATGTCAACATCTGCAACATCCTTCAGGCCAACCAATTCCAGCGCATTTTCCACCTTCGCGCGAATATCTTTCCTATTCTTGAAAAATGGCAACATGGTCTTAGCCGTAAGAACGCCAAGAGAGATTAGTTCTCGAACGGTAATCCGTATGTTCTTTGGAAGGTTAGATGCAGCTTGAGAGACCCATGCAACCCGGCCATTATGGCTCATTCTCTTTGAATCCTGGCCAAATATTTCGACACTGCCACTGGTTGGATTGAGTAGACCTAATATCGCCATCAAGAGCGTGGTTTTCCCACTTCCATTCGGGCCAACCAATCCGACGAAATCACCTTGACGTATTGTCAAATTGATGTCATCCAAGACGATTGTATTTCCTCTCGAGACAGAAAGATCAGAGGCCTTGATGACAATGTCACCATTATGCGAAAGGTGCCCTTCCATCAAATACCCCATGAAGTTACAACATTTACAATGTCATATCATTATGGGCTCTTGCCATCATGTATTTAGCAACTTAGTCCAGACTTGAGTGCGTCAAGGTTCTTCTCCATTAAAGAGAGATAATCCTCGCCGGATTCCTTTGGTTGTAGTTCCATTGTGTAAAGAATCTGGATTTCTACGCCATCTGGCATGGTTGAAGACTTTGTCTGTTCAACGATGCTTGCTACAGCAGATAGGTCAGTGTATTCTTCGACGTAGAAGATGGTGATTCCATCTTCAGTGATTTGTTCAACAACTTCAAGGATATCTGCAGCAGATGGTTCTCCTTCAGGATCGAGGCCGTGTACTGCAACAAATTCCATACCATATCGTTGAGACATGTATGAGTATGCGTTGTGGTTTGATACAACTGTATCCTTTTCACATGTTCCGTTCGCTCCGAAGGTATCTTCGTACTTCAGGTGCAGAGCATCCAAACTTGCCATGTACGCATCCGCATTGGATTGGAAGTTATCTGCAAGGTCCGGGAATGCAATCTTCATCTCTTCAAGAACACGGTTTACTTGTGCCTTGAATGCAAGAGGGTCGAGCCAGCTGTGTGGGTCGAATGCGATTTCTTCATCAGCGTGGTCGCTGTGGTCATCGCCTTCTTCATCAGAGTGGTCGTCGTGATCGTCTTCGCCAGCATGGTCGTCGTGATTATCTTCGCCAGCATGGTCGTCGTGGTCATCATGACCTCCTTCGCCCTTCAAGATGTGGAAATTAATTGACATAGGAAGTGCAAATCCATATACGCCTTCCTCTTCGATATGAAGCGTAGCGTATGCTCCTTCATGTTCGTCATCCTCGAGCATTTCAATAAACTCACCTAGTTCGGAGAGGTTTAGCATTTGGTCATTGTTCATGTCTGTGGTATTGAATATCTCCATGTACATGTCTTCAGTATCATTGCCATCATTACCGTGATCATCATGACCGTCTTCTCCAGCATGATCGTCATCGTGGTCTTCAGGAACAGGTATGAGGGTCAAATCTGCGTTAGAAGCAGCCCAAGCGATGTGCTCAGAATCCT
Organism: uncultured euryarchaeote; assembly: GCA_937892665.1. Taxonomy (GTDB): domain Archaea; phylum Thermoplasmatota; class Poseidoniia; order Poseidoniales; family Poseidoniaceae; genus MGIIa-L2. Next base: position 5,939 of record CALBJF010000032.1, read on the forward strand.
CTCCGATAACTATGGAGTCAATTCCAACAGGGCTTACTTGCCATGCTTCGCTAGTTTCGTTCCAAAGATACAGGGACCACCACCAGGAGTAATCAGCAGGAGCGATAACTCCATTGATACCGCTTAGCATAGTTCCGTAGTTTGGATCAACGGAATAGTCGAGGGTGATGTTGTTCTCCTGCATTGCATCCATTGTAAGGTTCCATCCTGAATCCATGTCATGTTGGTGATTGTCGAAAAGTGCAGATGTATTGTCGGGGTAAAGAACAGCAACGTTGTTTTCATTGCCATCATTACCGTGATCATCATGACCGTCTTCTCCAGCATGATCGTCATCGTGGTCTTCAGGAACAGGTATGAGGGTCAAATCTGCGTTAGAAGCAGCCCAAGCGATGTGCTCAGAATCCTCTCCGATAACTATGGAGTCAATTCCAACAGGGCTTACTTGCCATGCTTCGCTAGTTTCGTTCCAAAGATACAGGGACCACCACCAGGAGTAATCAGCAGGAGCGATAACTCCATTGATACCGCTTAGCATAGTTCCGTAGTTTGGATCAACGGAATAGTCGAGGGTGATGTTGTTCTCCTGCATTGCATCCATTGTAAGGTTCCATCCTGAATCCATGTCATGTTGGTGATTGTCGAAAAGTGCAGATGTATTGTCGGGGTAAAGAACAGCAACGTTGTTTTCAT